>NZ_KV802731.1:0-96706 GCF_001810825.1 Streptococcus sp. HMSC076C08
CTTAGTCTCTACGAAGCGGTAACCTGGAATATCTTTCTTCGGTTGTTCACCGTCTTCGGTTGGATGTCCTGGAATTTCATTGCCTTCCTTATCCTTATGACTGGTCTTAACTTTTTCGTAGACATGTTCTGTGTCGCCATTTGGAAGTTTCTTAGTCTCTACGAAGCGGTAGCCTGGAATATCCTTCTTAGGTTGTTCACCATCTTCGGTTGGATAACCTGGAATGTCATTCCCTTCCTTATCCTTGTGGCTGGTCTTAACCTTCTCATAAACGTGTTCTGTGTCACCGTTTGGAAGTTTCTTAGTCTCTACGAAGCGGTATCCTGGGATATCTTTCTTAGGTTGCGAACCATCTTCACTTGGTGCTAGGATATTTCCTTTAGTATCAACAAATGAAGTATTCGGACGTACAGTAGGGATGTATTTAGCTGTAATTGGGGTTCCATTCTTATCAACACGTTTAACTGTTACTCCAGTTGCTCGACCTACAAATTCTGGCTCTGGTGTGAAAGTAACTTTTCCAGCTTCATCAATAGTATATGTACCCTCACCTGGTACCTTCTTCTCTGTTGTACCATCGTCAAAGGTCGGCTTAACTGTTTCATCAATTTCCACCGGAATTTCTTTACCATTGATTGTTACTTTTCCGCCTTCAAATGTTGGTGTTCCTGATTGAGGTTGTCCTTTCGGACCTTCTGATTCAGAATCTTTTGAAGTAGGTGTAACTGGGATAACAACTGGGGTATACTTAGCTGTAATTGGAGTTCCATTCTTATCAACACGCTTAACAGTCACACCTGTTGCTTGACCTGTAAATGTCTTCTCGGGAGTAAAGGTTACTTTTCCAGTTTCATCAATAGTATATGTACCTTCACCTGGAATTGTCTTCTCTGTTGTACCATCATCAAACGTTGGTTTGACTGTTTCATCAATTTCAACAGTTTTCTCAATACCATTAACTTTGACTTTTCCACCTTCAAATGTTGGTGTTCCTGATTGAGTTGCACCCTGAACATCTGTTGTAATAACATCCGAACTTGTTGGAGTTGCTGGTTTAACAACTGGAGTGTATTTAGCTTTTACAGGAGTTCCATTCTCATCTAAACGTTGAACTTCTACACCTGTTCCTTTTCCAGTAAATTGTGGTTCTGGCTTAAATTCTACCATACCATTATTTACAGTATAAGTTCCTTCGCCTGGAATGACAATTGGTTGATCTGTTGGTTTTCCTGTTTTTGGATCAATAAGTTCAAGACCCTTGGTTTCATCAATAGGAACAATTTTTTCCACTCCATTAACAGTAACCCTACCACCTAGGAATGTAGGCACTCCTTTTTGAGTTGCACCTTGAATGTCTTCTGTAACAGCATCAGTAGCTGTTGGAATTGCTGCCTTAACAACTGGAGTGTAGCTTGCTGTAACGGGGGTTCCATTCTTGTCTTCACGTAAAACTTCAACACCTGATGCTTGACCTGTAAAGGTTTTTTCAGGAACAAAGGTTACTGTTCCGTCCGGTGCTACAGTATAAGTACCTTCACCCGGAATAGTGATAGAATCCACAACATTTCCAGTTTTAGAATCAATCAATTTAGCTGGAACAGTGTCATTCATCTCAACAGTAACTTCTTTTCCATTGACAACTGCAGTTCCGCCTTGGAATTCTGGTTTTCCAGTTTGAGTTGCACCTTGAACATCTTCAGAAGTCGCAGGAACTCCAATAGGATTTACTGGGATAATTTGTGGCGTGTAAGTTGTCGTCACTTTAGTTCCATTTTCATCTTCTGCTCGCACAGTTGCTGGAGTAACCTTACCAGAATACAATTTATCCGTTGGACTAAAGGTTACCTTTCCAGTTGTTGGATCAATAGAGAATGTACCAATTTCAGTAGTCCCATCTTCAGCATAAGCTGGAGTTGTCTGACCTGCAGGAACTTCATTTCCTTCTTTATCAAGAAGTTTTACTGAACCTTGTTTAATTGGTGCAATTGCATCACCTTGAACAAATGTAGGAGTGCCTGTTTGTGTTGCTCCTTGAATATTTTCAGAAGTTGCTGGAGTTGCTGTTGGTGTAACTGGCGTAATCAATGGTGTGTAAGTTGTTTCAACCGAAATACCATTTTTATCTTTAGCCTGTACACGCACAGGTTGAACTTCACCACTATAAGTCTTATCAGTTGGGGTAAAGACTGCAACGGCTTGTTCACCAACTGTTTTCAGAGTATATGTACCAATAACATTTCCACTAGGGTCTTTAGCTGGAACAGATGTTGCTGGAGTTCCGGTTTCATCTAAAAGAGTGAAAGTAGCTGGGTCAATATCTACAGTCACCTGTTTACCATCCAGTGTAGTCGTACCACCATTGAATGTTACTGTACTTTCTTGAGTTGCTCCTTGGACATCAACTGACTTAGCAGGTTCTGCTGTTGGAGTAACACCTACAATATGTGGAGTATAAGTTGTCTTAACTTTTGTACCATTCTCATCTTCAGCCTGAACTGTTGCAGGTTGGACTTTGCCTTTGTAAGTCTTATCGGTTGGACTGAATGTTACAGTATTTGAAGTTGGGTCAATTGTATATTCCCCTACTTTGTTACCATTCTCATCCAAAGCATCTACTGAAGCTCCAGGTGCTACCGGAGTACCATTCTTATCAAGAAGAACAGCTGAGTTCGGCTTGATTGGAGCAACAGAGTGTCCTTCTTTGAATGCTACCGTTCCTGTTTGAGTAGCGCCTTGGATACCAGTTGATTCTGCAGGAGTTGCTGTTGGAGTAACTGGTGTAACAGTTGGAGTATAAGTTGCTGTCGCTGTAGCGGTAATAGGTCTTCCATCTTTATCTTGACCAAGAGTTGCTGTTAATGATACAGTCACTGGGGTTGCTGTACCTGTGAATGTTTTCAACGGAACAAATGTCACAACACCAGTTTCATTATTAATTGTGTATGTTCCTTGACCATCAATTGTTACTTGGTCAACTAACTTACCAGTGGTAGGATCTACCAACTTAGCAGGTGAAGTAGCACTTGGTGCCACAGGTGAGCCATCACCAACAGATGTAAAGGTTGGAGTACCTGTTTGAGTCGCTCCTTGAACATCTATGGATGTTACATTATGACCTTCAATCGTGTCTGTTACTGTGATGTGGTAAGTTGTTGTAGCGGTTGATGAGCCAGCCCCATGATCCACACCAGATTCAGTTCCACCTATTGTAGCATCTGTTGTGTAATTGCCATTACTATCAATAACGTCAACTGTTACTGTATAGACTCCCACTTCACTCAGTGTATAACCACTAGCAAGATTATAGTTGTTTGCATCTTGTTTAGTGTCATAAACCTTCTGAACTCCTGAGGGAGATGTTACTGTAATACGAGTAATGTAAGTTGTTTTTCCGTACTTAGTATCTTCTGCATCAGAGATTGTCACTGCAGCTTTTGCTTCATTACGAAGATCTACCGCAGTTCCTTTAGTAGAAGTATAATCTTGTGAGCTTGCAATTGGTTTCGTATTGACAACAGTCGCAACATCTGAGTTAGTTGCGATTGTTCCTCTAATGATTCCACCAAAACCTGATTTAGTATGAACTTCCCATGAATCATCACCCAACTTTTTAGCAGTAACTTCTGTTCCATCTGATGATGTCCATGTGTTTGAATGTTTGTCAAAAGTAATAGTTACTGACATACCATCGCCAGCTTGGTTAGTATTTTGAGAAACATATTCCGTCATTGGACGATCAGGAGTACTTACACTTGTTACATTTCCATCTTTATCAAGTTGACGAGTATATTCGTAAATGAAGAATTTCATACCGCCATCTAGTTTCGTTTCAGTGTATACTTGGCGTTTCGTCCAAGTTGTAGTCCCATCTCCATTTGCTGTTTTCACTTCGGCATAGTCAGCAGGAAGCTCCCAGTGACCAGATGTACTATTTAAAACTGCAGTGTGTTTTTGCCCATCAGTTCCATTCAATTCAACTCGATCACGTAAGAAAGTTCCCTTAACATTTTCAGCTGATGCTTCTACTTTGATATTATCAACACCAACTTTTGCAGTTGCCTCTGACGTGACTGGAATATTAAAGACGGTATTTGAATCTACAGCACCTAGTTCTTGATTTTCAGTAACCGCTGTATTGGTTGAACCACTATCTACAAGCCATTTACCATTAACGGCTTTCAAGTTTGTTACAGTTCCATCTGGCATTGTAACCTTAGCACTTGTAGCACCTTTCGAGATTTTAACAGGAACTGTTGTTGAATAGGTTTCAACGTTTTGAACTTCAACTTTAGGCTTAACAACTACAGTAATAGAACCGTGCGCCTCTTGACCTGACTGATTCCATGTCGTATTATTAGATAACTTATCATAATCTTTAGCAAATACTGAAACGGTATAGATACCTGCCTCTGTCACCTTACCTCCAATGACAGCATTACCCATGTTGGTTCCAGTAGCTTTTTGCTCTTCAGCAGTACTGTTTGTTACAGTATAGTTTGTGCCAGGAATCAACACTTTAGAATCATCTAATTCTGCTCCTATAGTGTTGTAGCCTGAGACACCTGTGACTGCTTTAGAAGAATTTTGACGAACTTTAACTACTTTGCCTTCAGCAGTTGTATAGTCATAGTTTCCTGCTGAATTGCCAGGTATCGCACTAGCTCCCGAAGAATCATGAAAACGAAGATTGATATTCGCATCATCACCAACAGTTCTATCATAACGAGCTGAATCTGACTGAATTGCAGGAGGTGTGCTATCTTGCCAACCTACCCAACCAGCACGTAGATTCTGAATTTGGAAGGTGACAGTCCGCCCATCTGTATTCGTTGCAGTAATATTGAATCGTAAGTCATACACTCCATTTTCAATACCAGCAATTACTTTACCTTGAATGGTATCTGTCGCCTCATCATAAGCAACACCTGGTACAAGGTTAGTTGGTGTTACAGAGGTAAGACTCCAACCAGCTTGCTTAGCTTTTTCTGTAACTGCAATACGATCTTTCAAACCTTTAATATAAACTCTGTCAACTCCTTGTTCATACCCATAGCCATAAATTTCTGTAGCTAGGTATTCATAACCACCGTTAGCAGAGTATATTGACGTCGCAGCGTTTGAAATTCTTGACCCATCCGCACGAAGTTTGTTTCTCCAAAGAGGGGCTTCTTCTGCTAATTTTTTAGCGGCATCAGGGGTTAATGGATAGTCTACACGTCCTTTGTTGTTATGACCAGTTTTTCCACCCTGTTCTGTATGCATCCCATTTCCAGCATTTGTATCATTACCAACCCGCTGATTAGAATAGACTTCTATCTCTAACCCTGTAGCATCAGTACCCGTAATTAATTTAATTTCTTGTACTGGAATTGTATAGGTATCTTTACCAGTATGATTTGCAGCGTTTGTTTCCGATGCATGAGTTGTGTTAGAACCCTCTTCAGCATAGAAATCTTGAGCAGCCAAAGCTACTCCGAAGTTTCCATCTTTTCCGATTCCTGCTTTTTTTAGTTCATTATATACTGCAAGAATTGACTCGTTCAAACGTGACAATTGTTCATTGCCTTGTCTAGCTGTAACGCTATCCGTAACTAACACTTTTTTAGCTTCCGCAATAACTTCTTTATTATTAGCTATCGCCGCCTCAATTGCCGCTTTGTTTTCAGCCTCAAGCTGATTTTTCCGGATTGCTTCAGTTGCTAAAACATTGGTTACCTCAGCTTCAGAGGTAACTTGTTCTAAGACTTTTTTAGCTTCTTGGACTGGTTTGACAGTTTCTTCTGCTTCTTTTGTTTCTTTTGTTTCTTCTGCTTTTTCTGCTTTTTCTGTAGCAGTGGTCGCCACTGGTTTGACTGCTGTAGTTGTTGCTGTTTCCTCAACTTGTTTCCCAGCTTCGTCTGACTCAACTACAACTGTAATCAAAGCTTCAACTTTAGCATGCTCTGCATCGATATCAGCCTGTTTTGCAGTTTCGTTTGCAAGAACTGCCTTTGCCGCAGTCAATACTTCATTTGCAGTAGCTATCGCTGTTGCATCAGCTTTCTTTGCAGATGCAATCTTCGCTTCTAACTCAACTACTTTTTTAGTCAGAGCAGTCTTATCAACTTTTTTAGTCTCTACTACTTTTTCTGACGCCTTAGCTTCAGATTTCTCCGCCGTTATAGTTGACTCAGACTCCTTTGTTGCTACTGGTGTTGTCGTTGCCACTGTTGCATCTGCACCTTGTACTTCCGCTGCCGATACCGCACCATTACCTAGGAACATCATCAAACCGGCCGCAATTGCTACTGATGCCGCTCCAAAACTATACTTTCGAATCCCATATCGAATGTATTTCTCCGTTCTAAACCCCTGTTGCTTACTCTTCATAAGATACACAACCTCCCTATTTTTATTATGTCGATATTGAAATATAGAAAAAACGAAATTTCTTCCCTACTCGAAAAATGGTCCTTAAATTTCATTATTCTAAAAGGATTATATCCTCGTATTCAATATGCATATTCATACTAACACTTTTTCCTATCTTTTTCAACAAATTTTATAATTTTATTTTAGAAAAATACAAAAATAATTTAATGGTAAATACTTTAAAAAACCAATATTCATGTAGGTTTACAGCGTGTAAATTCCCGGAACCATTTATCTTATAATTAAATAAAATACACTTTAATGTATCAATTTATTTTTTAGAGTCTTGTAGAAGTTAAATTTTTCCAAGCCTTACATTGTTATAACAAAAAATTTTCTATAAGAAGTGCATAAATTTAACAGTATATTTCTTAGCCATTATTTATAGATTATCATGAAGATTTGACTTAGAGGCCTAGAACCTTGACTAGAGATTCTTTTTTTGTTAAAATGTAACAAATATTATTACATCTAATATAAGATAAATCCATGAAAGGAATTCTACTATGAAATCATTAAAAGGTATTTTATTTATCGGACTTAGTATGCTTCTGACTATTCTAGCTTGGCTCAGTTCAGGCGCTAATCAGTTTCTAATCCCTGGTTTAGCTCTCACTACCCTCTCACTTACTTTTATACTAGCTAGCCGTTTACCCTTGCTTGAGGCTTGGTTTAACGGACTTGAAAAGATGTATCTAGCTCATAAATTCACGGCGTTTCTATCCATACTCCTACTAACCCTACACAACTTTAGCATGGGTGGTCTCTGGGGTTCGCATTTGGCCGCCCAGTTTGGAAATATTGCTATCTATATCTTTATCAGCATCATTCTGGTTGCCTATCTGGGACAATATATCCAGTATGAAGCATGGAGATGGATTCATCGATTGGTTTATCTAGCCTATATCTTTGGCCTTTTTCATGTTTTGATGATCATGGGAAATCGTCTCCTCTCCTTTAGTTTCCTAGGTTTTATCTTTGGAATCTATGCTCTTTTAGGCTTGCTTGCAGGTTTTTATATTATTTTCCTTTATCAAAAGGTCGGTTTCACCTATCTTGGAAAAATCGTAGGAATCAAACGACTCAACCACGATACGACTGAAATTGAAATAGAGCTCAGTCATCCTTTCACCTACGAATATGGACAATTTGCCTTTCTAAAAATTTTCCAAAAAGGTTTTGAGACTGCTCCACACCCTTTCTCCATCTCTGGAGGACAAGGACGAACTCTTTATTTTACGATAAAAAACTCCGGTGACCACACCAAGAATATCTATGACAATCTTCAAGTTGGTAGCAAGGTTGCAGTTGATCGCGCCTATGGGCATATGACTATGGAACATGGTCCAAAACAGCAAATCTGGATCGCAGGTGGAATTGGAATGACACCTTTCATCTCTTATATCCGGGAGCATCCTATCCTAGACAGGAACGTTCGTTTCTACTATAGTTTCCGTGGGGAGGAAAATGCTGTCTACTTAGATTTACTTCGTGACTACGCCCGTCAAAATGCTAACTTTGACCTGCAGCTAGTCTATGGCAATGAAAAAGGATACCTGACTTTGGATCAAGAAGAAATCCCTGACCAGACTACAGTCTATATGTGTGGACCTCTTCCTATGATGAAGGCCCTTGCCAAGCAAATTAAGAAAAAGAATCCCAAAGCAAAACTCATTTACGAAGGTTTCAAGTTTAAATAAGATCATTGTCCCTCTAACACAAAAGAGGGACTTTCTTTTCACTTTATTTCCCTCTTCTGTGCTATACTTAGTTTAGTACATTCTTTGAGATTGGAGCCAGTATGAAAATCCATAAAACCGTGAATCCCGTTGCCTATGAAAACACTTATTACCTGGAAGGGGACCAACACCTGATTGTGGTTGACCCAGGTAGTCATTGGGAAGCTATCCGCAAGACTATCGAAAAAATCAACAAACCAGTCTGTGCGATTCTTCTGACCCACACCCACTACGATCATATTATGAGTTTGGACTTGGTTCGTGAAACTTTTGAAAATCCCCCAGTTTATGTAGCAGAGAGCGAAGCTAGCTGGCTTTATACACCTGTAGATAATCTCTCTGGTCTCCCTCGTCATGATGATATGGCAGATGTGGTCGCAAAACCCGCAGAACACACCTTTGTCTTTCACGAGGAATACCAGCTTGAGGAATTTCGTTTTACAGTTCTACCTACCCCAGGGCACTCTATCGGCGGCGTTTCTATCGTCTTTCATGATGCCCATCTAGTCTTGACTGGAGATGCTCTATTCCGTGAAACCATCGGACGAACAGACCTTCCTACCGGTAGCACGGAACAACTCCTCCATAGCATTCAGACGCAACTCTTCACACTTCCTAACTACGATGTCTATCCTGGGCATGGTCCAGCTACGACTATCGCTCACGAGAAGACCTTTAATCCCTTTTTCTAGCAAACAAAAAACCAAGGAAAAATTCCTTGGTTTTTGTCTTACCAAATAATCACACGATCCTCTGGTGAACGCCACATACCGTCTCCTTCTTTGACATCGTAAGTTGTAAAGAAGTCATCGAAGTTTGGCACTTGAACATTGACTCGTAGTTTAGCAGGCGCGTGCACGTCGACACTGGCCATGAGTTTCATCAACTCTGGACGGCCTTTCATGCGCCAGATACGAGCAAAGTTGTGGAAAAATTCTTCAGCTGAGAAGTCTGGTTCTCTCTTGGCTGCTTCAAGGGCTGCAGCAATCCCGCCCAAGTCAGCAACGTTTTCTGATACAGTTAGTTTTCCGTTGATTCTTGCACCGTAAGATTCTTGCCAATCAAACTGGTCGATAACCTTCTGTGTTTTTTCTTTAAAAGCTGCATAATCGCTCTCTGTCCACCAATCCTTGAGACTTCCATTTTCATCAAAGGAAGCTCCATTAGTATCAAAGGCGTGAGAAATTTCATGGGCAATAACCGCACCAATACCACCATAGTTGGCAGAAGATGACTGATGCAAGTCATAGAATGGAGCCTGTAAAATAGCAGCTGGGAAAACAATCAAGTTCTTCTGAGGATTGTAGTAGGCATTAACCATATGAGCAGGCATGCCCCATTCCTTGTAGTCAACCGGTTGGTTCCACTTGCTCCAGCTGTGCTTGATTTCCACACGCGCAAAGGCTAGGGCATTCTCAAAGAGACTAGCAGTTTCGTCCACTACCTTGTCCTTGTAGCGTTCTGGCAATTCCTCTGGATAACCGATATAAGGCTTGATGACATTGAGTTTGACAATGGCCTTGTCTCGCGTTTCAGGCGTGAGCCAGTTGTTCTTAGCCAAACGTTCCTTATAAACGTCGATCATAGTCGCCACTTTTCTCTCTACGTCTGCCTTAGCTTCTGGGGAGAATTTTTCATGCGCATACCAGAGACCAAGGGCTTGCTTAAAGGGACCTTGGGCCAAGTGATAGGCTGCCTTGACCTTGTCCTGAGCTTCTGGAACACCTGAAAGGGCACGTCCATAGGCACCTGATAGGACACGAATCTCGTCTGTGAGATAGCTGGTTGAAAGATTGACCACAGCCAAAATCAAGGTTGCCTTAAGCAAAGGCCACGCTTCTTCACTATAAAATTGGTCTGCTGCTTGCCAGAAACGTTCCTCATCTACGATAACCTTATCTGGAGTTTGTCCAAGAACTGCTTGGAAGAAATCATCCAAAGGTAGGGCAGGGGCAAATTTCTTGAAATCTTCATAAGCGTATGGATGGTAGAGTTTGGCATATTCTGAACTTTCTTCGTTTGAAAGAACCACTGCTGCGATACGACGGTCCAATTCCAATCTCTTCTCTAGTAAGTCTTCGATTTCCTCATCTGAAAAATCATAGGCTTTGAGAAGATTTGCGCTACTTTCCTTCCAAAGCGTCAAGAGCTCCTCACGTTGAGGATGGTCTTCAGCATAGTAGGTTGTATCTGGCAAGATAGTTCCTGGTGCACTTGCCCAGAGAACATTGGTTCTGGCATCCATAAAGTCTGGTGATACTCCAAATGGAAGGAAGTTTGGTTTACCTGCTAGTTCAAACGCTGCTAGTTTGCTGGTAAAATCTGCAAAGCTCTCCAAATCTTGGTATTCCTTGAGCAGAGGAAGGACAGGCTTGATTCCATCTGCATCCCTCTTATCAAAATCACGTACCATACGATGGTACTTAACAAAATTTGCGAGGATAGCGTCCTCTGGAACATCTTCGCCTTCCAACCACTTGTCCGTAGTTGCCAGCATTAACTCTTCAATTTCCTCATCAAGGTCAATAAAGCCACCTGTTCGAGATTTGTCAGCTGGAATAACAGCTGTTTTTTCCCATTCTCCATTGATTGCATCATAAAAATCGTCTTGATAACGTGTCATCTTGTTCTCGCTTTCATTTTTTCACTTATTCTTAGCTTAGCAAAAATCCCTGGGGAATGCAATTAAAAATGGTCTCTCTTTTTTCTTCATTTTTCAGTTATTATTTTAAATTTTTTAAAAATTAACTTGACTTAATTTTTTTTTTAATGTATATTAAAAGACAGGAGGAAAATAACTGTATGATACGTATCGAAAACCTCAGTGTCTCCTACAAAGAAACGTTGGCACTAAAGGATATTTCACTAGTGCTCCAAGGACCAACGATTACCGGAATTATTGGTCCAAACGGTGCTGGAAAATCAACTTTATTAAAAAGTATGTTGGGAATTATCCCACACGAAGGTCAGGCCTTTCTCGATGACAAAGAAGTCAAGAAATCTTTACATCGAGTTGCCTATGTCGAGCAAAAAATCCATATCGACTACAATTTCCCTATCAAGGTCAAGGAATGTGTCTCACTGGGACTCTATCCATCTATCCCGCTCTTCCACACTTTAAAGGCCAGCCACTGGAAAAAAGTGGCGGATGCACTTGAAATCGTTGGACTCTCAGACTATGCTGATCGCCAAATCAGTCAGCTCTCTGGAGGACAATTCCAACGTGTTTTGATTGCCCGCTGCTTAGTGCAGGAAGCTGACTACATCTTTTTAGATGAGCCTTTTGTCGGGATTGACTCGATCAGTGAAGAGATTATCATGAATACACTGAGAGACCTTAAAAAAGCTGGTAAAACAGTTCTCATCGTCCATCATGACCTCAGCAAAGTCCCTCATTATTTCGACCAAGTTATGCTTCTCAATCGAGAATTGGTTGCTATTGGTTCAACTGAAGAAACCTTTACCGAAGTCAATCTCAAAAAAGCTTATGGTAGTAAGCTCTTCTTTAATGGAGGTGACCTATGATAGTAGAATTTATCGATGGATTGCAACATTTCCATTTCCTACAAAATGCCCTGATAACAGCTATAGTCATCGGGGTGGTTGCTGGAGCCGTGGGATGTTTTATCATCTTACGTGGAATGTCTCTCATGGGGGATGCCATCTCTCACGCAGTTTTGCCCGGCGTAGCCCTTTCCTTTATCTTGGGAATTGATTTCTTTATCGGAGCGATCATCTTTGGCTTGATGGCTTCCATCATCATTACCTACATCAAGGGCAACTCTATCATCAAGAGTGACACTGCCATTGGTATTACCTTTTCATCTTTCTTAGCCTTAGGTGTCATCTTGATTAGTGTTGCCAAGAGTTCGACAGACCTCTTCCATATCCTTTTTGGGAATATCCTCGCTGTCCAAGATACGGACATGTGGATCACCATTGGTGTGGGGGCATTGATTCTCTTGATTATCGGGATTTTCTTTAAACAACTATTGATTACATCCTTTGACGAACTCCTGGCTAAAGCCATGGGAATGCCCGTCAATTTCTACCACTATCTGCTCATGGTACTCTTGACCCTTGTGTCAGTCACTGCCATGCAAAGTGTTGGAACGATTCTTATCGTGGCCATGTTGATCACCCCAGCTGCGACGGCTTACCTTTATGCTAATAGCCTAAAGAGCATGATTTTTCTTTCATCAACCCTAGGGGCAACCGCTTCTGTTTTGGGACTCTTTATCGGCTATAGCTTCAACCTCGCAGCAGGATCCAGCATCGTGCTCACATCTGCCAGCTTCTTTTTAATCAGTTTCTTTATCTCTCCAAAGCAACGATACTTGAAACTAAAAAATAAAAAAATCAATAAATAAGGGGAAACCCTTCTGGAGGAATCTAATGAAAAAATTAGGTACATTGCTCGTTCTTTTTCTTTCTATCATTGGATTAGCTGCCTGTGCTAGTGGGAAAAAAGATACAGCATCTACAAACCAAAAACTAAAGGTTGTAGCGACTAACTCTATCATTGCTGATATTACTAAAAATATCGCTGGTGACAAGATTGATCTTCATAGTATCGTTCCTGTTGGTCAAGACCCACACGAGTACGAACCACTTCCTGAAGACGTAAAGAAAACTTCTGAGGCTGACCTCATTTTCTATAACGGTATCAACCTTGAAACAGGTGGCAATGCTTGGTTTACCAAATTGGTCGAAAATGCCAAGAAAACTGAAAACAAAGACTACTATGCAGTTAGTGACGGCGTAGATATCATCTACCTTGAAGGTCAAAACGAGAAAGGCAAAGAAGACCCACACGCTTGGCTCAACCTTGAAAATGGGATAATTTATGCTAAAAATATCGCTAAACAGTTGATTGCAAAAGACCCTAGCAACAAGGAATTCTACGAAAAAAATCTCAAAGACTATACTGAAAAGCTAGACAAACTGGACAAGGAAGCTAAAGAGAAATTTAACAATATCCCTGCTGAGAAAAAACTCATTGTAACCAGCGAAGGATGCTTCAAATACTTCTCTAAAGCTTACGAAGTTCCAAGTGCCTACATCTGGGAAATCAACACAGAAGAAGAAGGAACACCTGAACAAATCAAGACCTTGGTTGAAAAACTTCGCCAAACAAAAGTTCCATCACTCTTTGTTGAATCAAGTGTCGATGACCGTCCAATGAAGACTGTTTCACAAGACACAAACATCCCAATCTACGCACAAATCTTTACTGACTCAATTGCTGAAGAAGGGAAAGAAGGCGACAGCTACTACAGCATGATGAAATACAACCTTGACAAGATCGCTGAAGGTTTGTCTAAGTAATCCATTAAAAACGTCGTTCTCACATGAACAGGCGTTTTTTATCTCTTAATTTCCAGTCAAATCATTGGAAAAATCTGACAATTCTCGGTAAAATAAAAGAAAAAAAGAATGGAGTAGTTTCATGACCACTTTTCTCGGAAATCCTGTAACTTTTACAGGTAAACAACTGCAAGTCGGAGACAAGGCACTTGACTTTTCTCTTACGACAACCGATCTCTCTAAAAAAACGCTAGCTGACTTTGATGGGAAGAAAAAAGTCTTGAGTGTTGTCCCTTCTATCGATACTGGTATCTGCTCAACGCAAACACGTCGATTCAACCAAGAACTAGCTAACCTTGACAATACCGTCGTTCTTACTGTTTCTATGGACCTACCATTTGCCCAAGGACGCTGGTGCGGGGCTGAAGGCCTTGACAATGCCATCATGCTTTCAGACTATTTTGACCATTCTTTCGGGCGCGATTATGCCCTCTTGATCAACGAATGGCATCTCCTTGCACGTGCTGTCTTTGTTCTCGATACTGACAATGTCATCCGTTACGTAGAATACGTTGACAACATCAACACGGAACCAGACTTTGAAGCTGCTATTGCTGCAGTGAAAGAACTGGACTAAAATCAAAGCCATTAGGGCAGAAGGCTAGAGAAATCTAGCTTTTTTTGATATACTAGATGGAGAGAAAAGACAAGAGGAAACGAATGACGCCAAATAAAGAAGACTACCTAAAATGTATTTATGAAATCGGTACGGAGATGCAGAAAATCACCAATAAGGAAATTGCTACCCGTATGCAAGTCTCTCCACCTGCCGTAACAGAGATGATCAAACGCATGAAAAGTGAAAATCTCATCCTCAAGGATAAGGAGAATGGCTATCTATTGACAGATATTGGGCTCAAACTAGTCTCCGAACTCTATCGCAAACACCGGTTGATTGAGGTCTTTCTAGTTCACCATCTCGACTATACCAGTGACCAGATCCATGAGGAAGCTGAGGTCCTAGAGCACACTGTATCTGACCTCTTCGTAGAGAGACTGGATAAACTACTGGGCTTCCCTAAAACCTGCCCCCACGGAGGAACCATCCCAGCTAAGGGAGAGCTCCTGATCGAAATCAACAACCTACCTCTAGCAGATACCAAAGAAGCCGGTACCTATCTCCTGACTCGGGTTCACGATAGCTTTGATCTGCTCAAATACTTAGAAAAGCATGAAATTCATATCGGTGACCAAGTCCAAGTCAAGCAGTTTGATAATTTTTCCAATACCTTTACACTGGTCAACAAAGGTGAAGACCTCCAAGTTAGTATGGATATCGCCAAACAACTCTATGTCGAAAAAATCAACTAAGCCCTTATCCTTGAAAGAAGTTCATTTCAGGGATTTTTTGTCATTTTAGTTGTAAGTCCCATTCATTTGGTGTAGAATGAAGCTAGATAAAAGAGGGAGGTCATCTTATGAAAAAGCTCTTTAGAATCCATTTTGTAGCCATTGTACTCTGCGATTTGCTACTGTTGGTAACTTTCAGACCCCGATACGAACTTTCTTTGGAGAGAGGTCTGATTTTTTGCTTCATTTTCATCCTTACTCAGGGACTACTGCTGTCTCGCTTAGTCTTCCGACTCAAAAAACAGTTCTCTGAGATTTATCCTCAGATGAACAAAAAAATTCGCTTCTACTATTTAGGAGTGCTCATCAGCGATTTTCTATTATTTGTCTTTTTATCCATCACTGGCCCTCAATATTTCTACTCTCTTACTCCAGTCTTTACTTCCTGTCATTCTACTTTATACTATATAACGGCTAGCCACCTAAGAGAAAACTATCCCGACTTTTACAACAAACACATCACCTTCTGGGAGTGTCTATAAACAAAAACCAAGCCAGCTGGGCTTGGTTTTCTTATCTATTTTTAGTATCAAGAATGATGGTAACTGGCCCATCATTGACTAGCTCCACCTGCATATCCGCTCCAAAGATGCCTGTCTGAACGGGCACTTCCTGAGCTAGCTTTTGGTTGAAAGCCTCATAGAAGGCAGCTGCCATATCCGGCTCGGCTGCTCCTGTATAGGCGGGACGATTGCCTTTCTTGGTATCCGCAAAGAGGGTAAACTGAGAAATAGAAAGGAATTCCCCTTCAATATCCTTGACAGACAGATTCATCTTGCCTTCTGCATCAGAAAAAATCCGCATATTGACAAGCTTTCTCACAGAATAGTCCAGATCTTCCTCTTGGTCCTCTGGCCCAACACCGACCAGTAATAAGAGTCCCTGATTAATTTTTCCATGAACCTGACCTTCGATACTGACTCGGGCTTTCTTGACTCGTTGAATGATGATTTTCATAATAGCCTTTCTGGTAACTGAAGAGAGAATTAACCGTTGGTCCGTTTGACAGAGTAAACCTCTGGCACACTCTTAATCTTGTCCACGACTGTGGTCAGTGTAGAGAGGTTGGAAATACCAAATGAGACATGGATATTAGCAAATTTCATATCCTTGGTTGGTTGAGCATTAACGGTTGAGATATTTTTGGTCGTGTTGGAGAGAACTTGTAAAACATCGTTCAAAAGCCCTGTACGGTTGAGACCATAGATATCGATGTGGGCAGTGTATTCCTTGCTTGAGAATTGATCTTCCCACTCCACATCAAGGAGACGTTGCTCGTAGTTTTCTTGGGCACGGAGATTCATACAGTCCACACGGTGAATAGCCACACCGCGTCCCTTAGTAATGTAGCCGACAATGTCGTCACCCGGCACTGGATTGCAACACTTGGCAATCCGAACTAGGAGACCTGAAGCACCTTCAATGACCACGCCACCCTCATGCTTAACCTTGAGGGTTTCTTTGTTCTCAACCTTAACTTCGCCACCTTTGACAAGCTCTTCTGCTTCCGCCTTGGCCTTAGCGCGTTCTTCCTCGCGGCGTTCCTTTTCGGTCAAACGGTTAAAGACGGTAATAGCGCCAATTTCTCCAAAACCAATGGCTGCATAGAGGGCTTCCTCTGTCTTGTAGCTGGTCTTTTGAAGAACCTCGTCCATGTGACGCTTGTCCATGAATTTATTGGCTACATAGCCGTTTTCTTGGAATTGGGCCATCAACATTTCACGGCCCTTGTTAACGGATAATTCCTTGTCTTGATTTTTAAAGAACTGACGAATCTTGTTGCGCGCCTTGCTGGTCTTGACCATGTTGAGCCAGTCACGACTCGGACCAAAGGAGTTGGGATTGGTGATAATTTCAACCTGATCCCCTGTCTTGAGCTTGGTTGTCAGCGGAACCATACGGCCATTGACCTTGGCACCAGTCGCTTTTTCACCGACTTTGGTATGGATTTCATAGGCAAAGTCAATCGGTCCCGAATCTTTTGGAAGGGAGCGAACCGCACCATCTGGAGTAAAGACGTAAATCTCCTCCGCCAGATAGTTTTCTTTAACAGAGTCCACAAATTCCTTGGCATCATCAGCCTGGTCTTGGAGCTCCATCATCTCCTTGATCCAGTTCATCCCAATAGCAGATTCCTTGCTGTTGACCTGCCCTTTAATGCCTTTCTTATAAGCCCAGTGAGCCGCAACCCCGTACTCAGCCACTTCGTGCATTTCTTTAGTACGAATCTGGAATTCAATCGGCCCTTTTGGCCCATAAACAGTTGTATGGATAGACTGGTAACCGTTGGCCTTACGATTGGCGATATAGTCTTTGAAGCGGCCTGGCATAGGTTTCCAAAGTTCATGCACATAACCCAGCATGGCATAGACATCACTCTGGGTATCTAAGATACAGCGAATGGCAATCAGGTCATAAATTTCCTCAAAGCGTTTCTTCTTATCCTGCATCTTGCGGTAGATCGAATAGATATGCTTAGGACGACCATAGATTTTCCCTTTGAGATTGCGTTCGGTAGCATAGTCCTCCAACTTGGTTACGACTTCATCGACCAAAGCCTCACGTTCTCTGCGTTTTTCCTTCATCATGTGGGTGATCTTGTAAAACTCAGTTGGATTGAGGTAACGGAAAGATAGATCTTCCAACTCCCACTTGACACTGGAAATCCCTAGACGATGAGCAAGTGGTGCATAAATTTCCATGGTTTCTCTGGAGATCCGTTCTTGCTTATCCTTTCGAAGGTGTTTGAGAGTCCGCATATTGTGCAAACGGTCCGATAATTTAACCAAGATAACACGGATATCCTCAGACATGGCCATAAGCATCTTGCGATGATTTTCAGCCAATTGTTCCTCAAGTGATTTGTACTCAACCTTACCAAGTTTGGTCACCCCATCAACGATAATCCGAACATCATGACCGAACTCTCTCTCCAAATCATCCAGTGTCGCATCTGTGTCTTCAACCACGTCATGCAAAAAACCACAGGCAACGGTTACGGCATCCAGCTTGAGCTTAGCCAGAATTCCTGCAACCTGAATGGGATGGATAATATAGGGCTCACCTGATTTCCGAAACTGCCCACTATGACAATCAACTGCGTAAATCAATGCTTTTTGTACAAAAGCAACGTCTTCCTTTGTTAAATATTCTTTCGTTAAAGCGACTACCTGATCGCCCGTCAAATTCACTTCTTTCGGCATCTATACTCTCCAATTCTTCCTACCATTTTATCACTTTTTTAAGGATATGAAAACTAGAAAAGCTCTGTTTTTATGCCAATACCAATCATTAAAAAAACACTGCCAGATTTCTCTAGCAGTGTTTTGACATTTCATTTGCTTAGTAGACTGTTTTTTCAGTTTCTACATCGAAGAAGTGTGCTTTGTTCAAGTCAAATCCAAGTTCAACTGTTGCACCTGTTTGCAAGTAGTCACGAGCATCCACTTTGGCAACAAATTCGTCTTTACCAACTTGGCAGTATAGGTGAGATTCTGAACCAAGCAATTCTGATACGGAGATCGTAGCTTTGACAACTGATTCTGGGAATGTTTCAAGGAAAGCAGGTTCTGCATTCACATCTTCTGGACGAATACCGAAGATCAATTCTTTTCCTTCGTAGCCTTTGTCACGAAGAACTTTCAAAGCACCTTCTGGCACTTTCAAACGGAAACCGTCAGAAACAATTTCGCTACCGACCAATTTCACATTGATGAAGTTCATAGCTGGGCTTCCGATAAATCCTGCTACAAATTTGTTAACTGGGTTTTTGTAAACTTCTTGAGGGGTACCGATTTGTTCAACACGTCCGATAGTACCTGTACCAGCAGGGTTCTTAGTAGCTGACATGATAACGATACGGTCTGCCAATGTCATCGCTTCTGTTTGGTCGTGAGTTACGTAGATGGTTGTAGCACCGATACGACGGTGGATTTTCGCAATTTCAGCACGCATAGATACACGAAGTTTGGCATCCAAGTTTGACAAAGGTTCGTCCATCAAGAACACTTTTGCATCACGGACGATGGCACGACCCATGGCAACACGTTGACGTTGACCACCTGAAAGGTCAGCAGGTTTACGATCCAAGAATTCTTTCAAACCAAGGATTGCTGCCGCTTCTTGCACACGTTTGTCGATGTCTTCTTTGCTGTATTTGCGCAATTTCAAACCGAAAGCCATGTTGTCATATACAGTCATGTGTGGGTAAAGAGCGTAGTTTTGGAATACCATGGCAATGTCACGGTCTTTTGGAGCTACGTCGTTAACAACCACGCCATCGATAGATGCAGTACCTTCTGTAATGTCTTCAAGACCAGCAATCATACGAAGAGTTGTTGATTTACCACATCCTGAAGGACCTACGAAAACGATAAATTCTTTGTCTTTGATGTCCAAGTTGAAGTCTTCAACTGAATAGTGTTCGCTGTTTGGATATTTTTTGTAAATATTTTTAAGATTTAATTCTACCATCGAGGTGAACTCCTTTTGTCTTTTGATAGTTTTATTATAGATGAAAACGCTTTACATTTCTATGGCAAGGTGACCAAAAAAATAAAAAAGTTCTGTGCAACTTGCACAAAACTTTAAAGAATATCTGGTAAAATCAACTGATAACACAAGGTAAGATCCGTTAACTCCTTCAACTGAAGCCCTGTCAATTCTTCCCATTTGTCAATCTTGTATTGGAGAGAATTGCGGTGTAGATAGAGTTGCTGGGCTGTTTTAGTTAGGACAGCACTATTTTCCCAGAGAGAAAGGATAATTTCCTGAATCTGATCCTGATCCAAAATCATCTGGTGCAGACATTCTTTAATGACTCTCAGGTCCACAATCCTTTCTCCCATACTCCATAGATAGAGCTGTGAAAAGGTGTGTACACCTTGGTGACCTTGGCGCCACCAAGTCTTAAACAAATCTCGCTCCGCTTTGATCAGGTCTGATAGGGCTTGATAGCCTGTCTGAGACCACACCTGCCCCAACATGATAGACAGACGAAGGCCAAAGTCATACTCAACCGCTTCCATCGTATCAGATAAGATTGAGCGAACAGAGGTATACTTATCTTGTTGAAGCACAAATACATAATCCTGAGCCCCGACCTGCAATACTGTCCGGCAGTTGGGAAAGAGAGTTTGCATCATATCTAGCCAAGAGGATAGATTTTCCTGTTGGAAATAGGAAAGATGGCAATAAACCAGCTGAATCTTTTTGAAAGTTTGCGGTGCCTGCCCCTTCCCCTCGATCAGATAGGGATACCAAGGATTGAGTGAACGAGCCTGCTCTTGCTGGGTCAAAAGGGCAACCAACTGCTTTTCACGCTCACTGAGACCAGCTTCCTCCAGCAAAATCCACTGCTGAGAAGCTAAAGGAAGAGTAAGATAGCCTGGTTTCTCTACTGGCTGATCTGAAATCTGAGCTTCAGGAAACCAGTCTTGTAATTCCTTTACAATCATATTCTAGCCCTCCACTTTTTGGATGCACCAAGAAATCAAGGTCTCTAGACGCTCCACATTTTCAGTCAGATGGAGATAGCCCATCACTGCTTCAAAACCTGTAGACATGCGGTAGGTCACCACATCTGCATTTTTAGCCTTTGTGTGGCTATTGGTATTGCGACCACGTTTGTAGATTTCTTCTTCTTTTTCCGTCAGGACTTGCTCCTCCAACATCAGGGAAATCAGGCGAGCCTGAGCCTTGGCTGACACATACTTTGTCGCTTCTTGGTGGAGCTTGTTGGGCTTGGTCATGCCTTTGAGAATGAGATGGCGACGGATATACATGGAATAAACCGCATCTCCTTCAAAAGCTAGCGCAATCCCGTTAATGAGATTGACATCAATCACGAGTCCACCTCACTCCATCCTTGGTGTCAAGGAGCTTAATTCCTTGATCAGCCAATTGGTCACGGATTTGGTCTGCTGTCGCAAAATCACGATTAGCACGCGCTTCTTGGCGCTTTTGGATCAAGGCTTCAATGTCTGCATCCAAAACTTCCTCAACAAAGACAATTCCAAAGACTTCTAACATATCCGCAAGAACTTCCTTAACACTTGCATCATAGTTGCCAGAGTTGATCCATTTGGCCATTTCAAAGACAACTGTGATACCATTTGCGGAGTTGAAATCCTCATCCATAGCGGCAACAAACTTATCTTTAAAAGCCTGTAACTCTTGAGCATCTACAGTCCCAGAAAATGGTTGTTCGTAAGTGTTCTTCAGATATTTGAGATTAGTCTCGGCGTCTCGCACTGCTTTTTGCGTAAAGTTGATAGGCTTACGGTAGTGTTTTGTCGCAAAGAAGAAACGCAACACTTGACCATCGAGGGTTTTGAGGGCATCATGGACGGTGATAAAGTTGCCCAAGGACTTAGACATCTTGACATTATCGATGTTGACAAAGCCATTATGCATCCAGTAGTTAGCAAAAGTCTTGCCTGTTTTCGCTTCTGACTGGGCAATTTCGTTGGTATGGTGAGGAAACTCCAAATCAGCTCCACCACCGTGGATATCAATGGTATCTCCCAAAATCTCTGTCGACATGACTGAACATTCAATATGCCAACCCGGACGACCAGGTCCCCAAGGACTGTCCCAAGAAATCTCGCCTGGTTTTGCAGCTTTCCAAAGGGCAAAGTCTACAGGATTTTCCTTGCGAGCCGTTTCTTCATCGGTACGACCTGAAGCACCCAGCTCCAAATCTTCCAAGGTTTTATTGGCCAACTTAGCATAGTTGTGAGATTTTTCCACGCGGAAGTAAACATCTCCTTGACTCTCGTAGGCAAAGCCTTTTTCAATCAAGTCAGCGACAAAACGAATGATGTCAGCCATAAACTCTACTACACGCGGATGGCGAGTCGCAGGTTTCACGCCTAAGGCTGTCACATCCTCACGAAAGGCAGCGATGTACTTGTCCGCAACCTCCAGAGGCGTGATACCTTCTTCCTTGGCACGGTTGATAATCTTATCGTCTACATCTGTAAAGTTGGAAATATAGGCAACTTCGTAGCCACGGTATTCGAAATAACGACGAATGGTATCAAAAGCCACCGTCGAACGGGCATTCCCAACGTGGATATAGTTGTATACCGTTGGCCCACAGACATACATGCGAACCTTTCCTTCTTCGATTGGGACAAATTCTCGCAAATCACGAGACATGGTGTCGTAAATTTTAATCATGCGGTACACCCCCTTCTCTATTTCTGACTTTTCGGCTGAAAACCAGCTCTGCAAATGGACCAAATTGTCTGAGGCTATCCAGTTGGTAAAAGCGCTGCCCTTCCTCTTGGATAAAGAGGGGAACCCCCTTTCCTAGGATAAGGGGTGCTATCTGAATAATGAGGTGGTCGAAAAGATCCGCATCCAAGAGCGGTCCTACTAAGGAATTACCACCAATCACAAAGACATTTTTGCCTTTGTCAATCTGCTGAACAAAGTCCACCACATCCCCAGCTACTGGCTGGTAATTGCTGACAGGCAGGTGCCTATCATGCGTAAAGACATAGTTTTCCGTAGCTTGATAAAAACTTTCTACATCTTGCAAATCTTGGATTTCCTCAAAGGTCCGCTTGCCCATGATGGTGATATCCATTTGCCTGTAAAAGTCATCATAGCCTGTATCCTCTACAGAACCAAGCTGATGCAGCCAGTCTATCCTGTGCTGGCTGTCAGCCAAGTAGCCATCCATGGTGATACAGCCGTAAAAATATACTGCCATTCTTGTAGTTACCTTTCTAGTTCCTTTGCTATTTTCAAAGCGATAGTGAAAAAAGTCATGGCATCAGCTGTCCGCTCTTCATGGCGGGCATCCCAGATTCGGTTATGATGATCCACATAGTCAGCTGTGTAGAAGAATTGATAGACCTTGCTCTTGCGAAATTGACTCCAAGCCATGATAGCTGAAGCTTCCATATCCACCACTTGTGCACCAGCAGCCAAGCGACGCTTGACCTTATCTGGCGTTTCTCGATAAAAGGCATCGGTCGTCCAAGACTTAGTGCGGATATGCTCAATATTGTGCTTGTCAAAGATGGCTTCCAGCTCGATCAGCAGAGACTCGTCATAGGTGACTTCGTCACCCGGTGGGGCATAGTGATAGCTAGTTCCTTCATCTCGCAATGCGGCTGCAGGCAGGATAATTTTATCCGCCTCAATTGAGCGGTCCAAAACGCCACAGGAACCTAAAATGATAAAATTTTTGAAGCCTCTAGCTACCAATTCCTCCAGTTGGCCAACTATCATAGGAGCCCCAATTGGAGCCAACATAACTGCTAGTTTGCTAGGACCTTGGCCATAAATATACCATGGATGATGGCCGTTTATGCTTTTCAAATAGCCCCCCGGATAGACATCTTCTGACTCAATCAAACGTTTCAGAATTTCGCCATTAAAGGACAAGATGATGGTTTCGCATACCTCTCCCTTGTCATGGACTGGCTTTTCAGTTGGCTCAATAACTGCTGCTACATCTTCAAATTCCTCTAATAGCATAACTTCTCTTTCTTTAAGGCTCCAGCAAATCCGCCTTCATTTTATTTAGACGGCGCAGCTTGGTCTCATCTTTTTTGGCTTCACTGATATAATGAGCCCATTCTCGCTGGTGGCTAGGTGGCAGTTTAATAAAGCGCTCCTTAGCAAGACCATCCAAGTGTTCTTGCAACTCAAGAACTGCCTGGTTCAAAATTGCATCTGATAAATCTGACATAGTTCTTACCTCCTGTCATACTTCACCTCGATAACTTTGCCACCCTTTCCTACAAACTTGACGAATGGTGGCTGGCTTCTCTAGCCTGCTCTAGTTTATTGACGTAGTACTCCCGTTTTTCTTCGACTTCGTGAATCGTTGGTTCATCTTTCTGTCCATGAACTCGGACGATCTTAGCTGGGATTCCGACAACTGTCACATCACTAGGTACGTCTGCCACGACTACTGCAGCAGCACCGACTTTGGCATTTTCGCCGATTTCTACCGGTCCGATGACTTGGGCATGGGCTGAAATCAGCGCCCCTTTTCGGACAGTCGGATGGCGTTTACCAACATCCTTCCCTGTTCCACCAAGAGTCACTCCGTGATAGAGAAGAACGCCTTTTTCAACAATCGCCGTCTCTCCAATCACCAAGCCTGAGCCATGGTCGATAAAAACACCTGATTCTATCTGAGCACCCGGATGAATCTCTATCTGAGTCCAAAAGCGCCAAAACTGACTGTGCATACGAGCCAAGAGTTTGAAGCCGTGCTTCCAGAGAAAATGCGAGAGACGGTGGGCAGCTAAGGCCTTGACACCTGGATAAGTCAGCAAAACTTCCAAACTATTGCGTGCCGCTGGATCATTTTCTTTTACGATATCAATGGTTTCGCGCCACCATCCCATACATTTCTCCTTTTCTTATTCTGAATCTTTTGGTGTTTCTGTAAATTCTTTCTTAGGTTTGTGGTCCTTGTGATGACGTGGACGGTGAGGTCGCTCAGACTTTTCACCTTTTTCATCATGCTCAGGTTTTGGAGGACGAGGAAGAAGAACTTTCATAGAGGCATCGATACGGCCTTTTTCATCAATCTTGATAACCTTAACGTCGACTTCATCACCGATAGCTACCAAGTCCTCAACACGGTTGGTACGAGTCCAAGCCATTTCAGAAATATGCACAAGTGCATCTGTCTTATCAAAGAGGTTGACAAAGGCACCAAATTTCTCGATACGAACAACCTTGGCATGGTAAACTTCATCTACTTTAGCCTCACGAACCAAGCCAGCAATGATTTCTTTGGCACGGTTAATAGCAGCTTGGTCACTAGAGTAGATAGATACATTTCCTTCTTCGTCGATATCAATCTTAACGCCTGTTTCAGCGATAATCTTGTCAATAGTTTCGCCACCCTTACCGATGACAATTTTGATCTTGTCAACATCGATCTTGATGGTATCAATTTTCGGAGCAGTTGGAGCCAATTCTGGACGAACTTCTGGAATGGTTGCTTCAATCACATCAAGGATTTCAAAACGCGCTTTCTTGGCTTGAGCAAGAGCCTCAGTCAAGATTTCAGCAGTAATCCCTTGGATCTTGATATCCATTTGAAGAGCTGTAATCCCCTCACGAGTACCGGCAACCTTGAAGTCCATGTCTCCAAAGTGATCTTCCAAACCTTGGATATCTGTCAAAACAGTGTAGTTATTTCCATCTGAGATGAGACCCATAGCAATCCCTGCTACTGGCGCCTTGATTGGCACACCACCAGCCATAAGGGCAAGCGTTCCCGCACAGATAGAAGCTTGAGAAGAAGAACCGTTTGATTCTAATACTTCTGCTACCAAGCGGATCGCGTATGGAAATTCTTCCAAACTTGGCAAGACTTGAGCAAGGGCACGCTCACCAAGAGCACCGTGACCGATTTCACGACGACCTGGCGCACCATAACGACCTGTTTCTCCTACAGAGTATTGAGGGAAGTTATAGTGGTGCATAAAGCGTTTCTTGTACTCTGGATCCAAACCATCGATGATTTGAGTTTCTCCCATCGGAGCCAAGGTCAAGACTGAAAGAGCTTGAGTTTGTCCACGAGTAAAAAGACCAGAACCATGTACACGAGGAAGATAGTCGACCTGCGCATCTAAAGGACGGATTTCATCGACCTTACGACCGTCAGGACGAACCTTATCTTCTGTAATCAAGCGACGCACTTCAGCGTGCTCCATTTGTTCCAAGATTTCAGCCACATCACGCATGATACGGTCAAATTCTTCGTGGTCTGCATATTTTTCTTCATAAACAGCAGTCACTTGGTCTTTAACTGCTTGAGTTGCAGCTTCACGAGCCAATTTTTCTTCTACTTGAACCGCTTTTTGGAGGTCGCTGTTGTAGGCTGCGATGATTTCAGCTTGCAAGTCAGCATCCACATGAAGCAATTCCACTTCTGCTTTTTCCTTACCGACTGCCGCAACTATTTCTTCTTGGAAGGCAATCAATTCTTTAACAGCTTCGTGTCCTTTCAGAAGGGCTTCCAACATGATTTCTTCTGACAATTCTTTGGCACCAGACTCCACCATATTGATAGCGTGTTTGGTACCAGCTACTGTCAATTCAAGAAGCGATTGCTCTGCTTGTTCTTGACTAGGGTTGATGATGATTTCACCGTCTACATAGCCCACCTGAACCCCAGCAATTGGACCGTCAAATGGAATATCTGAGATAGAAAGTGCCAAGGATGAACCAAACATAGCAGCCATAGGTGCAGATGCATTTTCATCGTAAGAAAGAACCGTGTTGATCACTTGCACTTCGTTACGGAAACCTTCTGCAAACATTGGACGGATTGGACGGTCAATCAAACGCGCTGTCAAGGTCGCATCTGTTGAAGGACGTCCTTCACGTTTCATAAAGCCACCTGGAAACTTCCCAGCCGCATACATTTTTTCTTCGTAGTTGACTTGAAGTGGGAAGAAATCCCCAGTTGCCATTTTCTTAGACATGACGGCTGCAGTCAAGACAGTTGACTCACCGTAACGCACGACAACAGAGCCATTTGCTTGCTTAGCAACCTGGCCAGTCTCTACGATTAACTCACGACCCGCAAAAGTCGTTTGAAATACTTGTTTTGTCATTTTAATCCCCTTTGGATTGATGAAATTATACGCCTTGCCTACAAAAATCAAGATATTTTGGACGGTTCGGTTTGCCGAACATTTCTGTAGAAAAATAGGAAGGTGACGAAGCATTCGATGAATGCTAGGAAGCTTGTCTTTTTTCCTAAGAAATGAGACCAAAATTCAATTAAGTAGTTTTTTTGATATTTCACTGGAATAGTGCGGACGGGAGCAACTTCCTTCGGAATTTCATCCCTTATTTTTTAGCCTGAAGTCTAAAAAATTCCGTCCTAGAAAATAACAGAGTTATTCTCTAGGATACTACTATAGCTTGAAATATCTTTTAAATACTCACTCCGTTCGTGTTTTTTGAGACACCTATTATCATATTTTGTTTAAAAAATAATCCACTTTAAACAAACTTCTACAACCTAAATACCCTCATCTTTGTATCAAGTACGTACAGAGTCTATTTTATCATATTTTTCTTAAAAAGTGCGGGCTTTTCTATTAAAAAGGAACCATTCCCCTCACCTGAGAAGAATGGTTTGCTTTTTATTATCCTAAAGACTGATGATTAAACAAGGCATGGGTTGCTTGGTGGATGTATTTTGCTGTTTCAGCATTGTTCATGGTGTAGAGATGCACACCTGCGACATCCTGCGTTACCAAGTCCACGATCTGATCCACGGCATAGGCAAGTCCTGCTGCTCTGAGCGACTCAGGGTCATGCTCATACTTGTCTAAGATGGCCTTAAATTTACGTGGAAGATGGATATTCTCACAAGTCTTCAAGAGACGAAGTGCTTGATTACGGTTCAGAATGGGCATGATACCTGCATGAATAGGAACATCAATCCCTGCCAAGGTACACTTATCTTGGAAATCGTAGAAGCGCTCATTGTCAAAGAAAAGTTGCGTTACAAGGCTTGAACAACCTGCATCCACTTTCTTCTTGAGATTTTGAATATCCGAGATTTGGTTTGGAGAGTCAGGATGCCCCTCTGGGTAGCAAGCGCCAATAATATCAAAGTGAGGGGCTTGTTCCTTGATGAACTCGATCAAATCCGTTGCGTAGCGGAAATCCTTTTGTGGTTCCACATCAGGGATAATATCCCCACGCAAGGCCAAGATTTTCTGTACCCCAACCTTATCCAAGTCTGCAATGGTTTCAGCAACCTTTTCCTTGGTCAGATAGATAGCTGGCAAGTGGGCAATGGTTGGAATCGTCAAGTCATTCTGGATAAAGTCAGCCAAACGAACCGTTGTTTCCTTGATATTAAATTTATTGTTGCTGGCAGTCACACTGATAAAGTGCGGTGTCAGCTCCCGCATATCCTGCAAGGCTGAAATAATTTTATCATTACCCACAGCTGGGTTTGGAGGGAACACTTCAAATGAAAGTGACGGAGTTTGGCGTGACATAGTCATTATCCTTTTCTTTTTGATTTCATGATTGCTGAGCCAGCTAGGGCCAAGCAGTTCCTTGATCAGTCAGTGTCAAGAGAGAAATCTTATCTTATAATTTCTCACGCGCAGCTTTTGCTGCTTCAACAAGGCGGATCAAGCTTTCTTTTGTTTCTGGAATACCACGTGTTTTCAAACCACAGTCAGGGTTGATCCAAACTTTCTTGCTTGGTACTTTGGCAAGAATAGCATCGATTGTGTGGTCAATTTCGCCTTCATTTGGCACACGAGGTGAGTGGATATCGTAAACTCCAGGACCCACTTCTGTTTGGAAGTTTTTCGCTTTGAGTTCGTCCAAGATTTCAAGGTTTGAACGGCTTGCTTCAAAGGAAATAACGTCCGCATCCATGTTGTCGATAGCTGGGATGATATCTGTAAATTCTGAGTAACACATGTGGGTGTGGATTTGAGTGTCTGGCGCTACTGTAGAGTGTACCAAGCGGAAGGCTGGAATAGCCCAATCAAGGTAGTCTTCGTACCAGTCGCTACGACGGAGTGGCAATTTCTCACGAAGAGCAGCCTCATCGATTTGGATGATTTTCACACCAGCAGCTTCAAGGTCAAGAACTTCATCCTTGATAGCAAGAGCGATTTGAAGAGTTGAGTCCTTGATAGAGATGTCTTCACGTGGGAATGACCAGTTGAGGATGGTAACAGGTCCAGTCAACATACCCTTAACAGGTTTGTCTGTACGACTTTGAGCATAGCTAGACCATTTGACAGTGATTGGGTTGAGACGAGTGACATCACCCCAGATGATTGGTGGTTTCACCCCACGCATACCGTAAGATTGTACCCAACCATTCTTAGAGAAGAGGTAACCTGACAAGTTTTGACCGAAGTACTCAACCATGTCGTTACGCTCGAACTCACCGTGTACAAGCACGTCAAATCCAACTTCTTCTTGCCATTTAATCCATTCGTCGATGGTTTCAGCAAGGAAAGCGTCGTATTCTTCTTGTGACAATTCACCCTTACGGAAGGCCAAACGTTTGGCACGAACTTCCTTAGTTTGAGGGAATGAACCGATGGTTGTTGTTGGAAGAGCTGGAAGTTTAAAGGCTTCTTCTTGGATAGCTTCACGTTCTGCAAAGGCTGGCAAACGAGTGTAGTCTGCGTCTGTCAAACCAGCGATACGCGCACGAAGTTCTGTATTTTCACCCACACGCTCAGTCGCAAAGAGTTCTTTATTAGCTGCAAGAGCTTCTGCACCTTGACCATTGCGGATAGCATCCAAATCACGAATCTCATCCAATTTTTCAACTGCAAAAGCAAAGTGGTTCAAGATAGCTGGTTCAAATTCTTCATTAGCAGTTGTAAATGGCACATGAAGAAGTGAGCATGAGCTTGTCAAGACAATGTTTTCAGCTGGAATTTGCTCAAGAACAGCCAAGCTCTTTTCGTAGTTGTTGCGCCAGATGTTTTTACCATTGACAATACCTGCATAGAGAGTCTTGTCAGCTGGAAAGCCACCTTTAACGAGTTCAAGAGTTTTCTTACCTTCAACGAAGTCCAGACCGATGGCATCTACTGGCAAATTCACAAGATCAGAGTAGACGTCACGAACGTCACCGAAGTAAGTTTGAAGCAAGACTTCAAGACCTTTTTTGTCAGCCAAAAGCTTGTTGTAGAGGTTCAAGAAGAGAGCTTTTTCTTCAGCTGTCAAGTCTTTGACAAGAGCCGCTTCGTCGAGTTGGATGCGAGTCGCACCAAGTTCAGCTAATTTAGCAAAAACTTCTTGGTATGCAGCCACTAAGCTATCTACGAAGTCTTCTGCTTTCACGCCTTCTTCAAAGTCTGACAATTGAAGGAAAGTGAATGGACCTACAAGGACAGGACGAGTGTTCAATCCAAGTTCTTTCGCTTCTTGGAACTCATCAAAGATCTTGTGACCAGCCAATTTTACTTGAGTGTCTTTTTCAAATTTAGGAACGATGTAGTGGTAGTTGGTGTTGAACCATTTCTTCATTGGAAGGGCACGCACGTCCCCTTTTTCTCCTTGGTAACCACGTCCCAAAGCAAAGTAGCGTTCAAGGTCAGACAAGTCCAAGTTTTGAACGGATGCAGGTACCACGTTGAAAAGGAAGGCTGCATCTAGGAAGTTATCATAGTGAGAAAAGTCATTTGATGGAATTTCAGTGATGCCTTTTTCTTTGACAATGTTCCAGTGTTTTGCACGCAATTCTTTTGCTGCTGCCAAGAGTTCTTCTTCTGAGATTTCTTTTCTAAAGTATTTTTCAGTTGTAAATTTTAATTCGCGGAATTCACCCAAACGAGGGAAACCGATGATCGTAGTTGACATGATGTGTCCTCCAAAATTTGTTGTTGAAACTATCTTAACAGAAAAGAAACTGTCTGTATAATTGTAAATAATTAGGCTTTGATATAGTTTGAAACTATATCACTGTTTTAAACAAAAGAAAAAGACTTGAGACCAGTGTCTCAAATCCTTTGTATTGCTTGTTTTATTGCTGTATTTTAGTTAGAATGCTCAAACGAGCTATTGACGATTCTCATCAGTGACTATGGCTTGTTATTAGAAAAGACTATAGGTTGGTTTTCTTTTGTAATTTTGATATTTCCCTTAAAAAGTGCGGACGAGAGCAAATTACTTTGTAATTTCATCCCTAATTTTTGGGCCAGAGTGTCTCAAAAATCCCGTTCTGGATAATAATAAATTATTATCCAGAATACCACTATAGCGGGAAATATCCTCTAAAAGCTCACTTCGTTCGCCCTTGGCTTTTTAATTAGAACACAAGAATTATCTTAACACTCATAAAACAAGACCTTAGAATCATTCTAAAGATCTCCTTTTTATTATTCGAAAAAATGACGAGAAGAGTTATAATGTGGAGCCAATCCTGACTCTTACTTCAGCTCAATGCCTTTCTCTCGGAGATTAGCCAGACATTCCTCATAGTATCCTGCATCATGCTCACTATAGATGGGAGTGGTCAGCTTCTCCTCAGACAAATCCTCATAAGCGGAGCAGATTTTCCCACGGTAGTTCTTGTCCAACCACTCTGGACTGACATTATAGCCACGGTTAGCCATCTCCTCCATGATCAAGCGATGATAGGCATAGAGACGATAGGGCGAGTGGGTAAAGACATAGTTCACTGTCGTATGCTTTCTGCCCCAACCATTACCACGAAGGGCGCAACACTCTCGATGTTGCCCCAAAAGCTGCGGACGGGGAAGTTGTGAAATCAAAGCCTCATGCCAAAGTCTCATGGGAGTCTCCTTTCAGTAAAGTCGAATGTTGCAAGTAGGTATTGGGATAGCGTTCCAGCAAGTCTCGAGTTTTAGCGATCAAGTCTTCCTTAGAAGCCTGACCAAAGCGGTAGCGATCCAGCAGGAGCATATAGTCTTTGCGCTCAGCATCAGTCGCTTTCTTTTTAAAATAGCCCCAAATATGCTGAAAGGCATTGCAAACCTGACCCCTGTGCTCTGGGATTTGACAGGAACGGTCAATCAGTTCTTGAACATGACTCAGCTCCACCTGTTCATTCTTCAAGTATTGACGAATCTCATTGTAAATATTGCTAGAATGACTCAAAACGAGGTATTTGTTTCTAGCCCAGAGTTGTTGGCACTGGGATTTTTGATTAGTTTGTTCCATGTTTCTCCTTGTTTTCTATCCGTTTCCAGGGAATATGGAAACAAAGTTGTATCTAAAAAATGAGCGAATCGATTACACCATCACCCTTTAAAGTTTTTCAAAAACTCTTTGAGTTCGGCATCGGCTTCTGGTGTGGTTCCGTGGAGTTGACCGAGCATTTCAAGCAATGAAGCTGTTTGACTTTCGATAGCTTTATTTGTCTCGTTAATCTTGCTGACGATGTCTGTCAGCGGCTCGACTTCTTCTTCCTCAAAGGTGTCTACATAGCGAGGGATATTGAGGTTGTAGTCATTTTCGACAATTTCTTCATAGCTTGCCAAATGGGCAAACTTGTCAATCTCCTTACGAGACTTGTAGGCTTCCAGAATCTTCTCGATATGAGCATCCGTCATGATATTCTGATTTTTCCCCTTATCAAACTCCTTAGAAGCATCGATAAAGTAAACATCACGATTAGTTCGATTCTTTTTGAGAATGATGACCGTGGTCGGAATGCTGGTATTAAAGAAGATATTGGCAGGTAGACCGATAACCGTGTCAATTGCTCCTTCTTCTAACAAGGCCTTACGAATAGTTCCTTCCGCATTTCCACGGAAGAGAACACCATGAGGAAGGACGATAGCCATAACTCCATTATCCTGCTTGAGATGGTAGTAACCATGTAAAAGGAAGGCAAAGTCAGCCTTGGACTGGGGTGCCAGTTTCCCAAAAGGAGAGAAACGAGGATCATTCAAGAAGCCAGAGCTAGCAGACCACTTAGCAGAGTACGGCGGGTTCATCAGAACCCCATCAAAGTTGGTTGGTTCCTGTGTCGGCCAGTCTTCATCCAGTGTATCAGCATTGTGGAGAAATTGATTCTCAACTGGAACACCGTGTAGAATCATGTTCATCCGAGCTAGGTTATAGGTCGAGGTATTGAGCTCCTGACCAAAGTAGACAACTGTCTGCGGTTTATGAGAGTATTTCTTGGCATTGAGCAAGAGAGAGCCAGAGCCCATGGTCGCATCATAGATGGTAAAACCTTGCTGGTCCTCACGACCTAAAAAGGCAATCTGAGTCATGAGTTTGGCAACAGGCTGAGGTGTATAAAACTCACCAGCTTTCTTACCCGAGTCAGTCGCAAACTGACCGATCAGATACTCATAGGCATCCCCCAGCATATCGCCTGCATGACCCGCTACATCTAGCACAGCCAACTCTTTCATGACTGCCGCCACTGTTTGGTTTTGCTTTTGTGGAGTTGCCCCTAGCTTTTTGGAATAGAGATCAATATCCTCAAAGAGATTTTCATAGAGGTCGTCACTCTGCTCGATATCTCGAAAACCCTGAGCCAAATCTTCCAGCTGGAAAGTCCCCTCATTAACACGCGCTACCAGAGCCGTAAAGGTCAAGTCGGGCTTGATACTATAGTTGAGTTCGTCCTTCATGACTGCAAGAAGATCCTCGTGAGTGTCCACATCTTCATAGTAGTTACGATAGACCTCAAGGGCAGCCTCAAGACTATCTGTCCCCTCCTCCATGGTCTCCGCCACGAAAAAGAGCATCTTATCTGATAGATACTTGTAAAAGACCATGCCCAAGAGATATGACTTGTAGTCATTAGCATCCATCTTAGAGCGGAGAACATCCGCTGAGTTCCACAGGGCTTGGTAGAGCGACTGGGAAGTTTGTGTTGTTTCCATAGTGTTTCTTTCTAAGTTTTGCAATTTATTTTTAAACAAGCATTCATTTATAACAAATCACTTCATTTTCAATCGTTCGAATCAAATCTAAAGGAATAGAAGAGACTGGAAGTTGATAAACGATGTTTTTTCGCGGGTTATAAAATCCAAGATTTTCGATAGAAAGGAAATCGGGGTCAAAGGAATGTAGCCCCATGATATAGTATACAAGGACTTGTAGTGTATTGTCTTTATTAGGAGCTGTTTTAGTCACCTTAAAATCCCACAGTGTATCCTTGGTCAGAAAATCTCCATCACCCTTATCAATCGTTTCTGTATAGCCTCCCAAAAAGTTAAAGCCATCTTTTACCAAAGGACCATAAAGATCGAAGAAGCAAAGGCTTCGCTCCACCATGATACGAATATTCTCTATCGTTTCGGCATCCACTGTAATTTCCTCAAAAGGCTTATAATACTGTTTCCCCGCACGAAAAACGACATCAAAAGAAACCAAACGACACGCACTTTCTATCGATAAATCGTCCAATCCTGTCACCAAATCGAGTAGTGCTTCTGCTAGGTCTCCCATGTTAACCCTATGAGCTCCCATGAGAGAAATTATGAAAGCATCACGGGCTTCTGTCCCTTTCATAAAGCGTGTCAAGTAGTCCACACAAATCCCCACTAAACTAGGAGATACAGACTCTACAGAATGCAGAACTCGGTGATCTTCGAACTGCTCTACTGAAAATAACTTGATGGGCAGATAACCACCTCGAGGTTGGTTAATTTCTTTGATACGTTGTGTTACAGATACCATGAACTCTCCTTTTTATAGATAATTTTTTAAAGAATGTTACCTCAGTTTTCCTTCTTCCGTAATCGCCTAGCAGAGCTGGCTTCCATCTGATGACTTGTAATTGGATTAGTATATAATCTTCCTAACGCCAATTTTAAAAAACTTGTCAATCGTTTGTTAGTATCAATAATAAATTTTCCTTCTGAGACCTTAAAATCTTGCTCTGGGTATTGTTCATATGATGTTAATAAGGTGCTAATTATTGAGGTATCAGATAAATCAATTTCATCATCTTTTAGAATTGCTACCATCTTTAAATTATTAGATTTAATCTCAAAGTCTGAGAAACTAACTAAATCAATTCTTTTTAATTCATCAACTTCTGCAATACTAGCTATACGGTAGTAATCATCAATCCCTTTGAATAGACTATGAATCGTCCTAAAACTTCTAAAGTACAATTTATTATTTCCGTCAAAATAAGCATCGTTCTCAGATTTTAGTTCTATACCCTTTTCAATAATTGTTCTTTCAGCTCTTCTATATCTCCATTTCAAGATTGACTTATCTACCAGTCTCTTTGATTGTGTGATTTTTTGAAAAACTAACCCATCGTTATCAACTTTACGAAAAATCAAGTCAATTTTCGAGAACTCTTCTTCACTCACATCATTTAGACCCGCAGTATTTAAAAATTTATCTTCATATTCTTTGACCATAGACATATGCTCATCATCAATTTCAATATAGAACCATTCCTCATGTTCTAATTTTATTTCTGGATCAAATTCTCTACTATTTTCAGGATCAATCTCCGGAGCAACTAATTCAGAAATATCATCCGTGTTATCCAATTTTCTATACGTTCGACCTACTTTTACTAAAAACATACTATTCCTTCTCCAAAAAAGTAAAATTATTTATTCTAACTAGACCTTCTATAGTCCCAGTCTCTTTAACATCTTTTTTCTTGCTATAAATAATAAAGACATTACCGTTTTTATCAGTGACTCTGTAATAACGATATGAGAGTAACCATATCAAATTAAAATAGTATGACCTCTCCATAAGAATCCACCATATTAGAAAAATGAGGACTATTACTACAATCTGATATAAGAATGTTAATTCACCTAAACCCAGCATAATTACAAAAAGGCCTAAGTAAGTTGGAATGATTTCATTTTCTACTGGTTGTATACTTTCAACTTGAGCAGTATCATTTGCTTCTTTAAATCTTTTCAAATACTGTAAGACTCCAAAAGAAAAAGAAAGCATCAGGAAAATCAACACTCCTATTTTTAGAAAACTACATACATAAGAATCATGTGAGGGAAAAATGTCTATAGTAAATAGATACAAGACTAAACCTGGCGAAAAAGAACAAATTGATAAACAAAACGACAAACATAATCTTTTAAATTTTTTCATAACAAAATTCTATATAAACATATCCTGCAAGAGTTTCTTTTTCAGTGTTACTAACTGAGAAATTTTCTCTTGCTGAGCTGTGATTAGGTTATCGAGGTTAGAGAAATAGGCGCCGATGGCTTGTTGTTCTTCGAGTGAAGGAGGAAGTGATACCTTTATTTTCTCTATCTGCCATAAAGAAAGCGAGGGTTGTGCTCCAATTGTTGAATCACTTTTGATAAAAGACTTTATTCTTGGACTTTTCAAAAAATTCAACATAAAAATCGCATCGTCTCTCTTCAATCTAATAATTGCAATTTGCTGATTTGTATTTGCAGGTAAATCTTTTTTATCAACTTTCCCAACTACCCCAAGAGTACCGACAATTGAAAACAATACATCACCCTCTTTAAGTATAGAACGTTTTAGGTATCCTAAATGTTCTTCTAAACTTGTAGAGGCTGTCCGGACCAAACTACCAGTATCTCTATTTATACTTTCGGTTTTAATATAGTTTACTTCCCCTTGCCAGCTTTTATCTTTCGGTGTGGTTCCCTTAGTTATAGTTTCAGCCCTTGATTTAAGTTCATATAATTCCCACTCACCTTCAAATCCATCCAAGCGAATCTCAGGTACCGTATGTCCAGTCTTCGGAAACATCTTTGAGAGCATGGTCGCCTTGAGAGCTTGGTAGTTGGTAAGATTATCCTTGTAGCTAGCTAAAAGGTCGTCGAGGGTGCGGAAAAGGGAGCCGATGGCGGATTGTTCTTCTAATGATGTAGGCAAACAAACCTTGAGATTTGATAAAGATTTTTGACTAACTCCTTTTGCAGTTCCTCCACTAGATAATGAAGTTAATTCATTAAATATTTTTTGGCTACGCAATAAAGTAGCTAAAAAATCTTCCCGAATTAAATTATGTTTAACTTCAAAGGCAATCGTACGTTGACTTAGAATATACAAATCATCATTAGGAATCTGTGCAACATTTCCCATTGGTGCTTCAGTAGTAAAAACAACTTGCCCTTTATGAAGGTGATTATCTCCCATCCATCGATCATACAATTCTTGATCTCCATAATTGGCATCAGCATTGAAATCAATATAGCCATTCTTTACATTTAAAGCTGATAAAGCTAGATAACCTGTATCACTCCAACTCAAACCTAATTTTTTAGGTGTTCTACCTCTATAATCTAAAATTTTATCTATGTTGGATAATAATGGTCTTTTAACCCAATCTTTTTTTCCTTCACTAAAAATAATTTTAGGTATCATTCTTTTCCTCAACTCTTATAACTCTCTATCTAAAAATTGTTTTAACTTTTTATGTAATTCATAACCTAGAATCATCATTCATCATTTTTTAATATTATATCATGAAAAATCAATATGAACGCTAATAACAAAGCAAAAAGAGAAGAAAACTCTTCTTCTCTTGTAGCACTATTCAATCATTTATCAAGTTATAAAAGACTAATTAACTCATCATCAAGCAATGACTTATTGTCTCTATATTTTTCTGAATGCTCCATGTAATCTATAAAATACTCTGGAGAAGAAGTTGTTGAATCTAGAATATAGTTCTTCTGTTTATCTTCGTTATACTGTTTATTTATTTTTATCTCTCTCAGAATTTTTTTAGAGTATGGTTTCCCATTTGAATCCTGATACATTGATAATAGCTGTAAGCGACTAAAGATATTAGAAACATATCTTGCTGGAGATATAATATATCTCTTACTAACTATTGTTTTTGGAACCAAAATCAATAATCTATCTTTATTATTCTCCTCAGGATCCAACACATAATGACTCTCAAACTTTGCCCATTCATGACTTATGTGATCCCAATATTCAAAAGTTTTGATATCACTGCTAATTTGAAATCCATGTAATCTAGCTTGTTCTAATGAAAAAACAATGAGTTCTTTCTTCAACAAACTGACAATCAAATCTGACATTCTGTCTTCGGAAAATCTTTTGATAAATAAAGGTATAGCTACTGATGTTAATGCTTTTTCTTGGACAGCTGAAACAGATGATTTCACATAACTAAAAAATTGGTCAAGCATCTTCATTGAGACACCTTTCCCTTTTGACTTATTGGAAGAATATCCTAGGTGCGTCGCATTACATTCTTTCGAATGTGAAAAAAGGTTAAATGAATCTTTTTTATTCCCTTCACAATAAATTTCATAAGACCGCTTAATAAAATCATCCACAACTCTTTTAAAATTATCTGGCAATAACAAAGGATCTACAAATAGCATAACATCTTCATTTGTATCGACATCTAAGAAGTCTAATCCTGTTTGTATTTGTTCTCTATTTAAATATTTTGATAATCGAATACCGATCACCCACTTTCTATAATATTTTGTAGAATGTAGGTTAGAATATTTTCGCTTTAATTTACAATCTATCAAATAAATGATACACTGGAAATGGAATTTTTGAATAGTGCTTTCCCAAACTAGCTAAAAATTCATAACCCTATCAAAGTCGTCAGCCCCAACTGACGTCTTTTTTTATTCTACATTTGTTATTATATCAATTTTTCAAAGGAAGTCAAGGTAGAAACACAATATAATGTGTAGAATATTGTTTATTATTAAACAAATACACAATATATAGTTTTTTATTACTATGTAAAATTTATAAATATCTAAAAAAAGCCCTAAATAAGGCTTTTTTAAAAAAGGAATCACAAAATTTGATAGAAATAAAAATCTACATATAGCCTCCAACCCTCAATGGTTCAATCACCTCTTCGATGAGTTGGGTATAGGCTTCTTTGATTTGTTTTTTATAAAGGAGTGGGTTGAGGGCATCTGTCACCTCAACTTTATAGTCCTTGTAGCGCTGACTCTTAGTCAGTTGACTTTCTCCTAGTTGTTTTTTAGCTCCCTTGCGGTAGTGATTGACATAGTAGCGGAGTTCATCTTCGCCCACATACCAGGTCTTACTAAAGTCTTGGATATGCTGCTGGATGACTGCTTCAATCATCTGGTCAAGGATATTAGCGATGGATTGACCTCTGTAGCGGTCTGGATTTGCCTGTACTTCTTGCCAAAGCTCTGAGATGATCTGTGCCAGATTTGGATTGGTCTTCTCCAAACTTTGGATATAGGTATCCACTGCTTCTCTGTCCTGTGCGCTGAGACTCTTTTCCTGACTCTGCTCTTGCTCGATCAAGCTTTGGATCAAGGTCAGAATATAGGCGTAGTTGATCTCATCTACTTGGATAGACTCTAGTTCATAATGGATATCAAGTGGTTCGCCATCGTCGTTATCATCTTCCGAACGACTTTTCAACTCTGCTAGGATATTTTGATAAAAACCAAGATAAACTTCCAACTCTTCTGCACTGAGTCCCGTTTGGGCGTAAATTTCTTCCTCATCATACTCTTTATAGACTCGGATAGAAGCTAGGTACTTATCAAATCCTTGATAGGCTTTGGCAATTTTTCTCAACTGAGGAGTCGACATTTGTTCGAGTTGGAGTCCTTCTACAGGGTCATCTGTGATGAGATTTTGAAAGTCGCTACAACTTCTCAAAAAGTTTCTCTTTTCCTCTTCCCAGTTTGGTGCTAGGACATCATTTTCACCACCATTTGAGTAAAGCTTGAGGGCATTATCTACTGCTTCCTTAAAAGCTAGAGGCTTTTGGAAGGTGATGATATGACCATAGGTCTTACTAGAATCAAATATACGGTTGTTACGACTAAAGGCCTGAATTAAATCCTGCAGTTGCATTGGTTTACGATCGATAAAGAGAGTCGATAGACAAGGGGCATCAAATCCAGTTAGGAGACGATTGACCACGATGACTAAGTCCAACTGTTCATTGCGATAGAGATACTTGTCCTGTTTTCGAGCTAGGCGGTTATTGACATCTGTATTGAAGCCACGAAGATCCGCCATAGTAAAGTGAGTATCAAACTCTTGGTTATAGTCCTCTAGGACTTGCTTCATGTGGTCTTGGTTGGCTCTTGAGTCTTCTTCATTCTCCGTAACGGAGTAGGTGATGGTCGCCTTTGGAAAGTCTGGAAGGACCATCTTGACTCTCTCAGATACCTTGACTCGTGTCTGTCCAGCCTTGACTTTTTTAAGAAGGTCATAGTAGGCTTGGGCTTGAGGGATGGACTTGACAGTCAGGATGGCATTGTAGGTATTCCCCACGCCTTTTTGGAAGCCCAGTTGTTGGCGGGATTTATTGATAATGGCATCCAAGACTTCCAGCATGTGCTCCTCATTCTCGTAGACAGTATCTGGTATGTCATCTTCAGATCTATCCGTAATGAGGGTATTGCGATAGTCTACTTTAAAGCCTAAGACAGCTCCATCATGGATGGCTTCCTTGACCGTATACTCATGGAGACGGTCTCCATACTGTTGCTGAGTAGTTTGGGCGAGGTCGCCGACCTGCTGGCGTTTATTTTCCTTAAAGATTGGCGTTCCTGTAAATCCATACCAGAGAGACTGAGGGAAAAAGGCTTTAATGTCCTTTTGTGTTTGAGGTGTCACGGCACGGTGGCATTCATCCACTACAAAGGCCACGCGGAGGCCCTTGATTTTGTCTGCATCTCGTTGGTAAAGGCCTTGGTCAAACTTGCGCATCATAGTAGTGATTTTCTGGATGGTGGTCACTACGACACGCTTATCATTACTTCCTAGTCTCTTGACCAAATCATGTGTATTGTCCGTCTCATCGATATCAATGACATCATTGGTTGCATAGGAGAGGAAGGATGAAGTGGTTTGTTGGTCCAAGTCCCTGCGGTCAACGACAAAAATCGTCTTTTGGATAGATGGAATCTGAAGGAGATTCCGAGCCACCTTATAAGAAGTCAGAGTCTTTCCTGAACCTGTCGTATGCCAAACATAGCCAGACTCCTGACGACGTGAAGCTTCCTGCACCGCTTCGATAGCATGGATCTGATAAGGACGCAAGAGGATGAGAGATTTTTTGCTATCATCAATGACAGAATACTGCATGACCATCTGGTGAGCACGAGGGATAGAAAGGACTTCGTGGGCAAAGCTTGTCAAGTTTGTCACAGGATGATTGTCCTTATCCACCCACTTGGTTAGAAATTGCTTGTTGAGTTTATTTTCTCGAGCTGCAGCGATATAGCGTGTATCGATCTTGTTGGTCACAACAAACATCTGCAAGCTAGAGTAGATACCACGGAACTTGCCTTCGCGGTCATATTTTTTAATTTGGTGAAAGGCATCGATAAATGCTGCTTGGGAACTCTTGAGCTCGATTTGAATCATAGGCAAGCCATTGATGAGAAGAGTAACATCCAGTCTACGGTCTTGATCCAGAGGATTTACTTTTTCTCTTTGGACTTGATTGACAACTTCGTAGCTAGACTTTCCTGCTGCGATATTGTCACGCCAAATGACTGACAAACGGATGGTGCCTAGGCTAGCATCTTCTCTTTGAACCTCGACTTTGGCAATGCCGTTTTCACCGACCAACCACTTAGCAGCATCATAGTAGCTGACAAAGTTGAGTTGGTTTTTAATCTGGCGTTTTTCCTGCTCTGTCAAGGGATGGTCTGCTAGGAGAGCCACATTATTTTGGGCTAGTTTAGTAAAGAAATTTTCCCATAATTGGTCTTCTGTTTTTAGGTCTTCTCGATAAGTCCATTGACTTTCACCAGTCACCAGCTGGCTAATCAGTTGTTTTTCTATCTCCAGTTCTGGTTTTACTTGCATCATTCTCTCCTTTAACGATGTTCTACTTTCTTTATTATAACATGTTTATCATTAAATTCCCCCTTCTTTTGCAAAATATGGTATAGTAGAATCATACTATCTATGAGGAGTTTACATGTCACAGGATAAGCAAATGAAAGCTGTTTCTCCCCTTCTACAGCAAGTCATCAATATTTCATCTATCGTCGGGGGAGTCGGCACCTTGATTTTCTGTATTTGGGCCTATCAGGCAGGAGTGTTACAGTCCAAGGAAACCCTATCGGCCTTTATCCAGCAAGCTGGGGTTTGGGGGCCACCACTCTTTATCTTTTTACAGATCCTACAAACCGTTGTTCCGATCATTCCGGGAGCTTTGACCTCAGTGGCTGGGGTATTTATTTACGGCCACATCATCGGAACCATCTATAACTATATCGGCATCGTGATTGGTTGTGCCATTATCTTTTACCTCGTCCGTCTCTATGGAGCTGCCTTTGTCCAGTCCGTCGTCAGCAAGCGCACCTATGACAAGTACATCGGTTGGCTAGATAAGGGCAATCGTTTCGAGCGTTTCTTTATCTTTATGATGATCTGGCCAGTTAGCCCAGCTGACTTTCTCTGTATGCTGGCTGCCCTTACCAAGATGACCTTTAAGCGCTATATGATTATCATCGTTTTGACCAAGCCCTTTACCCTAGTGGTTTATACTTATGGTTTGACTTATATTATTGATTTCTTCTGGCAGATGTTTTGAGAATAGAAAAATCCGTTTGGAAAACCAAACGGATTTTTTGAACATAGACAGACTATCGCTTGATACTAAATATACTTTGGTATGAAAATCATCCCTTCTTCGCGAGTAAAGCGAGGTCTTACCTAGCCTTTCCGCCGTGATAAAAACACCTGAAATCTAATGGTTTCAGGTGTTCGGAAACTTTGAGACTTTAGGCTCAAAGTTTAGGTATGGAATTTCGAAGAAAGTCGCTACCGTCCGTCATCACTTAAGGAAAGGCTCAAAAACATTGTCTTCAATCAAAACATCCGTTTGGTTGCCCAAACGGATGCTTTTTTTATTTTGCGACACTTTTAGCAAGGACAAAGTTCCCAAGTGTGGCAGAACCATTGCCTGCGACTGCTGGAGTCACGATGTAGTCACGCACATCTGGTACTGGTAGGTAGCCATTGAGAAGAGCTGTGAATTTCTCACGCACACGGTCCAGCATGTGTTGTTGGGCCATAACGCCACCACCAAAGACGATCACATCTGGACGGAAAGTCACAGTAGCATTGACCGCAGCCTGAGCGATATAGTAGGCTTGAACATCCCAGACAGAGCTGTTGAGTTCGATGTTTTCGCCACGAACACCTGTACGAGCTTCTAGACTTGGTCCAGCCGCAAAGCCTTCCAAACAACCCTTATGGAAAGGACAGACGCCGTTAAATTCTTTTTCTACATCCATTGGGTGTTTAGCCACATAGTAGTGACCCATCTCAGGGTGACCGACACCACCGATAAACTCACCACGTTGGATAACACCTGCACCGATCCCTGTACCGATCGTGTAGTAAACCAAGTTTTCGATACGGCCACCAGCATTGTTACGAGCAACTACTTCACCATAGGCAGAGCTATTTACGTCTGTGGTGAAATACATGGGTACGTTGAGGGCACGACGGAGAGCCCCAAGTAGGTCTACATTTGCCCAGTGAGGTTTTGGAGTCGTTGTGATAAAGCCATAGGTTTTTGAGTTTTTGTCGATATCGATCGGACCAAATGAACCGACAGCAAGACCAGCAAGATTATCGAATTTTGAAAAGAACTCGATGGTTTTATCGATAGTCTCGATAGGAGTTGTTGTTGGAAATTGTGTTTTTTCCACAACATTAAAGTTTTCATCACCGACAGCACAGACAAACTTTGTACCGCCCGCTTCTAAGCTTCCATATAATTTTGTCATGATAAACCTCTTATCTTTGTTTTCTCTATTATAGCACATTTTAAAGGGCTAGATTTCTCAATATTTTAGATTTTCCTCTGTAAATCTTACCATCCAAGTAAAAACGAACAAACATAATATTTGTTCGTTTTATTTTTAAATCTGATTTTCGAAGAGGACTAGGCTTTCACTTCGATGATAGCGTCACCCTTGACAACTGAACCGCTTGCGACTGGTGTCACAGAAGCGTAGTCTGCTGTGTTGGTTACGATAACCATTGTTGTGTCGTCAAGACCTGCAGCAGCGATTTTGTTTGAGTCAAAGGTTCCGAGAACATCACCAGCTTTGACCTTGTCGCCTTGAGCAACTTTTTGTTCAAAGCCTTCACCGTTCATAGTCACCGTGTCGATACCAACGTGGATCAAGATTTCAGCTCCGTTTGCTGTCTTCAAACCGTAAGCATGTCCTGTAGCAAAGGCGATTGATACTTCTGCATCAGCTGGTGCGTAAACCACGCCTTGGCTTGGTTTCACTGCAATCCCTTGTCCCATTGCACCACTTGAAAAGACTGGGTCATCAACATTCTCAAGGGCAACTACGTCCCCAACGATTGGAGTTTGGATTGTTTCATTTTGAGGAGCTACTGGAATGTTACCAGTTGTTTCTTCTTGAACCAAACGTTCTGTCGCTACTTCACTAGCAACTTCTTCTTCGTCCTCGTAACCAAACATGTAAGTAAGTGCAAAACCAAGAACGAATGATACAGCTACCATAAGGATGTATTGGAATAATTGACCGTTACCAATGTACAACATTGTACCAGGGATGATGGTGATACCATTACCAGTACCAGCAAGACCAAGGATTGAAGCCAGTCCACCACCGATAGCACCAGCAATCAATGAAAGGAAGAATGGTTTACGGAAACGCAAGTTCACCCCGAAGATAGCAGGCTCTGTAATACCGAGGAAGGCAGAAAGAGCAGCTGGGAAAGCAAGTGTTTTCAGTTTAGGATTTTTAGTTTTGACACCAACGGCAACAGTTGCAGCCCCTTGAGCTGTCATAGCTGCAGTGATAATGGCGTTGAATGGGTTGGCATGATCGGCAGCAAGCAATTGCACTTCAAGCAAGTTGAAGATGTGGTGTACACCTGATACGACAATCAATTGGTGAACCCCACCAATCAAGAAACCACCAAGACCAAATGGCAAGCCAAGAATCGCTTTTGTACCGATAAGGATGTAGTTCTCAACAACATGGAAGACTGGTCCGATGACAAAGAGTCCAAGGATAGACATCACCAAAAGTGTCACGAATGGCGTCACCAAGAGATCCAAGACATCTGGAACCACTTTGCGGAGAGCTTTTTCAAACTTGGCTCCGACCACCCCAATGATGAAGGCTGGAAGAACGGAACCTTGCAAACCAACAACAGGAATGAAGCCAAAGAAGTTCATAGCTGTTACTTCACCACCTGATGCTACAGCCCAGGCGTTTGGAAGCGAATCAGAAACCAGCATCATACCGAGGACGATACCAACGGCTGGATTTCCACCGAATACGCGGAAGGTTGACCATACAACCAAACCTGGCAAGATGATGAAGGCTGTATCTGTCAAGATTTGAGTATATGTTGTCACGTCAGCTGGAAGTGTCATTCCAAGAGCAGTCAAGAGACCACGCACACCCATGAAGAGACCAGTTGCTACGATAACTGGGATGATTGGTACAAAGACGTCACCGAAAGTACGGATAGCACGTTGGAACCAATTTCCTTGTTTAGCAGCTTCTGCTTTCATATCTTCTTTAGAAGATGTTGGCAAACCAAGTGCAACCACTTCGTCATACATCTTGTTTACTGTACCAGTCCCAAATATGATTTGGTATTGGCCTGAGTTAAAGAAAGCTCCTTGAACTTTATCCAAGTTCTCAATCACTTCCTTCTTGATTTTCCCTTCATCTTTGACCATGACACGCAGACGAGTCGCACAGTGGGCTACACTGTTGACATTCTCACGTCCGCCAAGGGCTTCGATGACCTTTTTTGCAATATCCTGATTGTTCATTTGCAAAAATCTCCTTATAAAAATTTTGTTCTTGTTTGAAAGCGATTTTATTCGCCCTACGACTATTATTTTATCACGTTTCTAAAATATGTCAAGCGTTTTGCAGAAATTTTTATTTTACTTCTTTTACTCCTGATTATTCTTGCTCGTTTTTGAGGGATATTTTCTTTTTCCTCAAAAAAATATCCTTATGTTAGAGGGTTCAAAGCTTTTTATTTACATTTTCTTTCATTTTTTCGTGAAAATTTGTCAAATTTCCTTTGCTTAATTTCTGGTAATCGTTTGACATATTTTTCTCTTTTTTAACATAAAAGACTTGCTTTTTTTGTCGAAAACGTTTACTATTAATAATAGAATAGAACTTATGGAGGAAAGATAAAATGGAATGGACAACTGAGCGTCGTTACAGACGCTACGAAGACTGGACAAATGATGAAGTCAAGCAAATCAAGGAAAAGATGGCACAATCTCCTTGGCATACTCGTTACCATGTTGAGCCTAAAATGGGGCTTCTCAATGATCCAAATGGCTTTTCTTATTTTGATGGCAAATGGATTCTCTTTTACCAAAACTTCCCCTTTGGTGCAGCCCATGGGTTGAAGTCTTGGGTGCAGCTTGAAAGTGATGATTTGGTGCACTTTACAGAAACTGGAGTCAAAGTTTTGCCAGATACTCCATTTGATAGCCACGGTGCCTACTCTGGTTCTGCCATGCAGTTTGGCGATCAGTTGTTCCTATTCTATACAGGAAATGTCCGTGATGAAAACTGGATCCGTCACCCATACCAGATTGGCGCTTTGATGGACAAGGATGGCAAGATTACAAAGATTGACAAGATCTTGATTGACCAGCCAGCAGACTCTACTGACCACTTCCGTGACCCACAAATTTTCAACTTTAAGGGACAATATTATGCTATCGTCGGTGGACAGGACTTAGAGAAAAAAGGCTTCGTCCGTCTCTACAAGGCTGTGGACAATGATTACACAAACTGGCAAGCAGTTGGCGACCTTGACTTTGCTAATGACCGCACTGCCTACATGATGGAATGTCCAAATCTAGTCTTTGTAGGGGAGCACCCTGTCCTTCTCTACTGTCCACAAGGATTGGATAAGGGTGTTCTAGACTATGATAATATCTATCCAAACATGTACAAAATCGGTGCTTCCTTTGATCCTGAAAATGCCGAAATGGTAGATGTGTCTCCATTGCAAAATCTAGACTATGGCTTTGAAGCCTATGCAACTCAAGCATTCAACGCTCCAGATGGACGTGCACTAGCAGTAAGTTGGCTTGGGTTACCAGATGTTTCTTACCCATCTGACCGTTTTGACCACCAAGGAACCTTCTCATTGGTCAAAGAACTCACTATCAAAGATGGCAAACTCTACCAATATCCTGTCGCAGCCGTCAAAGAACTTCGTGCTTCTGAAGAGGTCTTCTCAAATCGTACTCAAACCAATAACACCTATGAACTGGAGCTCAACTTGGAGGCCAATATCCAAAGCGAGATTATCTTGCTCGCTGACAAAGAAGGCAAGGGGCTTTCCATCAACTTTGACCTTGTCAATGGACAGGTGACAGTAGATCGTAGTCAGGCTGGTGAACAGTACGCCCAAGAATTTGGTACGACTCGTTCTTGCCCTATCGATAACCAAGCTACTACTGCCACTATCTTCATCGACAAGTCAGTCTTTGAAATTTTCATCAATAAAGGAGAAAAAGTATTTTCTGGTCGTGTCTTCCCACATGCAGACCAAAATGGTATCCTGATCAAGTCTGGAAACCCAACTGGAACTTACTATGAATTAGATTATGGTCGCAAAACTAACTGATGTCGCAAAACTTGCAGGCGTCAGCCCCACTACCGTCTCACGAGTCATCAATAAAAAGGGATATCTATCTGAGAAAACCATTCAGAAGGTTAATGAAGCCATGCGAGAGCTTGGCTACAAGCCCAATAATCTGGCTCGAAGCCTCCAAGGAAAATCTGCCAAGTTGATTGGACTCATTTTCCCAAACATCAGTCATGTCTTTTATGCGGAGCTGATTGACAAATTGGAACACCAACTCTTCAAGAATGGCTACAAGACCATCATCTGTAACAGCGAACATGACTCTGAAAAAGAACGGGAGTACATTGAAATGCTAGAGGCCAACCAGGTCGATGGTATCATTTCTGGAAGTCACAACTTGGGAATCGAAGACTACAATCGTGTGACGGCACCGATTATTTCCTTTGACCGAAATCTATCACCAGACATTCCTGTCGTCTCCTCTGATAACTACGGTGGCGGAGTCCTCGCAGCCCAAACTTTGGTCAAGACAGGAGCTCAGTCTATCATCATGATTACAGGAAATGACAATTCCAACTCACCGACTGGACTGCGCCACGCTGGTTTTGCCTCTGTTCTCCCGAAAGCGCCTATTATCAATGTTTCGAGTGACTTTTCGCCCGTCCGAAAAGAAATGGAAATCAAGAACATCTTGACCCATCAGAAACCAGATGCGATTTTTGCTTCGGATGATTTGACAGCTATCCTGGTTATCAAAATCGCTCAAGAGCTGGGAATTTCTGTTCCTGATGAGCTCAAAGTCATCGGCTATGATGGGACTTACTTTATCGAAAACTACTATCCTCACCTGACAACTATTAAGCAACCTATGAAAGAGATTGCCCAACTCACTGTCGATCTTCTCTTACAGAAGATTGAAGGCAAGGAAGTTGCGACAACTGGTTACTTCTTACCCGTCACCCTATTACCAGGAAAAAGTATTTAAGTACAAAAAACTCAGACTGATTGGTCTGAGTTTTTTATGATCTTAAATTTTCGAGATAGCGCTGGGCTGTCTCCAAGTTAAAGGTTTTCTCCGAGATTAATCGCTCAACTAGGGGAGCAACTTCAGACTCACTAGCACCAGCTAGGAGAGCTAGGGATTTGGCTTGCAATTTCATGTGACCTTGCTGGATGCCCGTACTCACCAAGGCTTTGAGGGCTGCAAAGTTTTGTGCAAGACCGATAGAAACGATAATCTGAGCTAATTCTTTAGCAGAAGGATTTCCCAGTAGTTCATGACTAAGAGCAACACGGGGGTTGAGACCGATAGAGCCACCCTTGGTCGCTACCGGCATGGGCAGGGTCATCTCACCGACCAATTCTTCTGTGTCCCTATCTAGACTCCATCGACTGAGACCTTGATAGTGTCCATCTCGACTGGCAAAGGCATGGGCCCCAGCTTCGATGGCACGCCAGTCATTACCAGTGGCAATCAAAATGGCATCGATACCATTAAAAATCCCTTTATTGTGAGTAGCCGCTCGGTAAGGATCTGCCTGCGCAAACTGACTAGCCAAGGCTATTTTCTCAGCAATTTCTCGTCCTTGATCCCTTTGGGGACTCAAGTAGCGAAAGGCGATGCGACAACTTGCAGTCACCAGAGAATCGGTCGCGTAGTTGGACAAAATTCCCATAAGGCTTTGTCCTTGACTGAGTTCTTCTAAGACTGGCTTCAAGGATTCCAGCATGGTGTTGAGCATATTGGCTCCCATGGCTTCCTGGGTATCGACATGGAGATAAACAACGAGAAAGTCTGTTTCACTTTTGATCTGCTCTACATGCAAATCACGCGCCCCGCCACCACGTTTGACGATAGAAGGATAGGCTTGATTGGCAAGTTCCAAGAGCTCCACTTTCTTGTTGGCAATCTTCTCTTGCGCTTTTTCAGGTTCAGCAACTTGATAAAGGGCTACCTGACCGATCATCTGGCGCTGATGTACTTGAGCAGTAAAGCCACCTGACCGTTTGATGATTTTGCTGGCATAGCTGGCCGCAGCAACCACTGAGGGTTCTTCTGTCACATAGGGAACTGTGTAGTCCTGACCATTCACCAAAAGCTCTGGAATAATGGAATAAGGCAGAGAAAAAGTTCCTACCACATTCTCACTCAGCTGGTCTGCAATGGCCAAGCTGACTTGTTCATCCTGCTCTAGACTGGTTTGCTTTTCAGGACTAAGGAGCGCCTGAGCTCGCAACAACTCCAGGCGCTCTTGGTATGATTTTTTAGAAAATCCATTCCAACTTATCTTCATTATTTTTCAACCTTGCTATAACGGCGTTGGTGGTCGACAATTTCAACCAAGGCGTAGTCTTGATGTTCATAGCCTGCAAATTGGGCTGAACCAGACTCATCCAACTGCACCTCTTCGAAGAAGACTTTTTCATAGTCTACAACTGACAATGCTGTACGTTGTTTGAGTTTGCTCAAGCGGTCCTTATCAAGGTAAGCCTCATAGCCTTCGACCAATTCACCACTAAAGAACTCTGAAACCGCGCCGCTTCCGTAACTGTAGAGGGCAATTTTATCTCCAGCCTTCAAAGTCTCTGCATTTTCCAAAAGGGAGAGAAGCCCGAGGAAGAGGGAACCCGTGTAGATATTTCCAATCATCTGACTGTAAAGGATGGACTTATCAAAGTTCTCTTGCAAACTATCCTGTTTTTCTTTAGACAAAGTTTTGTCCATCATCTTGCGCAAGCCTTTTAGGGCCAACTTAGGATAAGGCAAGTGGAAGCAGATAGCCGCAAAGTCATCCATCGTCCAATCATAGCGTTTCTTGTATTCATCCCAAGTCGTTGTCAGGCAATCAAGATACTGTTGGGTCGAGTACATGCCGTTTACATAAGGAGTGCTTGAGTAGTTCGGACGCCAGAAATCCATGATGTCTCGCGTTTGAGCAACGTTATCATTGTTAAAGGCCATGATGCGCGGATTTTGAGTAATTAGCATCGCCACACTTCCAGCACCCTGGGTTGGCTCACCTGGAGTTCCCACACCATACTTGGCAATATCACTGGCAATGACCAAAACCTTAGACTCTGGAGAATTTTCCACATGCAATTTAGCATAATGAAGGGCAGCTGTCGCTCCATAGCAGGCTTCTTTAATTTCAAAGCTACGGGCGAAAGGCTGAATGCCTAACAAGCCATGAACAAAGACTGCCGCTGCCTTACTCTGGTCAATCCCTGACTCGGTCGCCACGATGACCATATCGATTTCTTCTTTTTCTTTGTCTGTTAAAATAGAGTTGCTTGCACTAGCTGCCAAGGTAACAATGTCCTCAGTCAGTGGCGCAATACTAATTTCATTTAACAAGAGTCCCTTGCTAAATTTTTCGGGGTCAACTCCCCTCGCTTCTGCTAAGTCTTGTAATTTCAAGACGTATTGACTGGTCGCAAAACCAATCTTATCAATACCGATTGTCATATTTACCTCTGTTTTTTCATTCATTGTAAAAAATCGTTTCATTCTATTTTATCACAAATAGGGACAAAAGAGAGAAAAAAGACTTGATTCAACAAATCAAGTCTTTGCTTTGACTGCATTAGGAAGAGATTCCTCGTTGTTTTCGGATGTAGTAATAAAGCTTTAGAATTACTGTTCCACTTGCCATTCCAATAGAAATAACAAGAGCTAACATAACCACCAAAGTCGCGCTGGCAATAGCATGGCTGTAATCTCCTGTCACAAAGAAAGCTGTCGTTCGATAGGATAAATAACCCGGCACCAAGGGGGCAAGAATGGCCAATACAAAGACCACCGCTGGTGTCTTATAGACAATACTTAAAATCTGGCTGATGCAAGAGCCAATTACTGCTGCGATAAAGGTCGCAATAATAACATTGGTTGGTTCTTTGAGCACGAGATAGAGGAGCCAAACGCCCATTCCCAAAATACCACCAGGTAGGAGCATGGAGCGTTGAACATTCAGTACGATTAGAAAGGTGATAATGGCGAGTAAACTCGCCACTGCTTGGAGCAAAATACTTGTTAGAGTCATCTTATGTCATCAAAACCAGGGCGACAGAGGTGCCAGCCCCTAAAGCGAGGGTAATGAGCAAAGATTCAAACATCTTGCTCATACCAGAGTTAATATGGTTGGTCATGATATCCCGTACCGCATTTGTCAGAGCAATACCTGGAACAAAGGGCATGACCGCTCCTGCTATAATCAGGTCTGCCGTCGAAGGAAATCCTGTGTAGCGGGCCCAGAACTGGGCAATCAATCCGAAAACAAAGGCACCCGCAAAGGCCGTTACAAAAGGAATGCGGACAAACTTCTCTACGTAGAGAGAGAAGGCAAATCCAAATAAGGTCGCAATAGCGGCGCCAAAAGCGTCATAGACATTGCCCCCAAACATAATCGAGAAGAAAGGGGCACTGAGGGTCGCTGCTACGGTCACTTGGAACTTGGTATAAGGAAGGGCTTGATTGCCGATTTCTTTCAGCTTTTTAAAGGCTGTCGAGAGATCAATCTGACCTCCGACAAGCTCCCGTGATACTTGGTTGACATCACAGACTTTCTCAATGTTATAAGAGGATGAGGTCACCCGTTTCATCCGAGAAATATTGGTGTTTTCGATAGAAAAGAAAATAGCTGCGGGCATGGCAAGAACATTGCAATCCATTATTCCTTGTGAATGGGCAATACGGATCATAGTATCCTCAACCCGATGAATCTCTGAGCCGCTTTTCAGGAGAATGGTTCCTGCTAGCATAATCACATCAATGACGGCATTCAACTCTCTCGATTCGTCCATTTTCTCCTCCTTTTTTCTACTTCCTATATTTTATCACAAAATCTTGTGAAAAAAAATCTTTGTCATGAAATCATGACAAAGATTCGTCTAATCTCGAGAACTCTCGTGAGTTCCTTCACTATTGGATGAACTGCTAGAAGGAGTATTCCCTTGTTGATTTCCTTGTTGGTTCCCCTGGTTTGGACTTGTAGGAGAACCTTGGTTCCCACGTTGGGCAGGATTAGAGGATGAAGTTGATGGTGGTGTTTTTGGTTTGTAGATGGAAAGTTTGATACGCGTACTTGCAAGATCAACCTGTTCTCCTGCTCTTGGCGTTTGACTGACAACAGTTCCTTCTGCCGTTCCTTCAGGAGCAGTCGATACTTCAACAACCTCAATATTTGCTTCCTTCACACCGACAATCTGAGTCAAGTTATTCTTTGTAAACTCGAGACTTGAACCGATGTAGTTCGGCATGCTGACACTAGTCACCTTCTTAGCTACTGTTAAGGTAATCGTAGTGGCTTTTGAGAGATCATAGGTCGAACCCGAAGCAGGGGTCTGTCTGAGGACGATTCCAGGTTCGCTTTCATTGGATTCTTCCTCTTCCATCTTGATTAGATTTTCAGGAACCTTCTTCTCCTTGAGTTCAGCTACAACTTCCGTATACTTACGTCCGACATAATTGCTCAATTGGAAGGATTGCTTACCAGAAGAAACAATCAAATTGACCTTGGTTCCTTCTTTTCGGCCGCTACCAGCTTCTGGATCCGTTCGAATAACTCGTCCTTCTGCTACTGTATCGCTGGCCTCTGACTTTTCTTCACCGGCTTCAAACTTGGATTTTTTAAGAGCTTCCTTAGCCTCTGCAACAGTTTGTCCGGCTACGTCAGGAATAGGAATCGTTGCTGGTGTTCTTGACAAAATCCAGACCAAAGAGGCTGCAACCAATAGAAGACTGGCCAAAAGAATCATATAGCGAGCCTTAAACTTCCGTTTCTTGGCAGGCTTTGGCGCTGGAGCTGGCTCTGCGACTGGTTGAGTTGATTTCTTTGGTTGAGGGCGTTCTTCTTGCGCCGGAGCTTTAGGAATCGATGTCAGTGTACTTTGTGGAACTTTAGGTAAAGTCTTAGTGTCTGCCTTACTCGCATCGTCAAAGACCAATTTCGGTTCATTCCGACGATTATAAGACAAGCTAGTTGACAAGTCCACATACATTTCTGAAACAGACTGATAACGATCTGACAGCTTCTTAGCAGTTGCCTTGATGACAACATTTTCTAAAGCCTGAGGGACAGATGGATTTTCAGCTATGACGGACGGTAGTGGCTTCTGGAAATGCTGGAGGGCAATCGTAACCGCACTATCCCCATCATAAGGGATATGTCCCGTTAGCATCTCATAGAAGATAATCCCCATTGCATAGATATCACTCTGGAAGGTCGCTTTAGAACCACGTGCTTGCTCAGGTGACAAATAATGAACAGAACCCAGCATTGAGTTGGTCTGGGTCAGACTGGTCTCCGCAAAGGCTACTGCAATCCCAAAGTCCGTGACCTTAGCTGTGCCTTCTGGTGTCAAGAGGATATTTTGAGGTTTCAAATCCCGGTGAACAATTCCTCGAGTATGGGCTAAGCGCATGGCTAAGAGGATTTGTCCCATAATCCGAACTGCTTCTTCGTTTGAAAGAGGATAGTGTTCTTTGATATAACGCTTGAGGTCAAGGCCTGCTACGTATTCCATAGCTAGGTACTGTTGACCGTCTTCCTCACCAATATCTGTTATCCGAACGATATGCGGATGGTCCAGATCCGCCATGGCCCTCGCTTCACGTTGGAAACGTGCCACAGCAATCGGATCCGTCTGGTAGTTGGTCCTCAGGACCTTCACTGCCACTTCTTCCCCGTCTAGGATCAAATCCTTGGCCAAGTAAACATCTGCCATGCCTCCTCGACCAATCTGCTTGACAATCCGATACCGCCCGGCAAAAATCTTGCCGATTTGGATCATTCTGCTGCCTCCTCGTTCATGTAAACAAGGGCAACCGTAATGTTGTCTAAACCTCCTGCATTGTTAGCGAAGCGAATGAGGGTTGCCGCCTTGTCTGCTAGGGAAATATCGCTGGTTACGATATCATAAATCTCGCTTGCCGAAATCATATTGGTCAAACCATCACTATTGAGCAAGAGATAATCTCCTGATTCCAGTGTAATCATCCCAAAATCTGGCTGGATTTCATCTTTTTGTCCGATAGACTGGGTGATGATATTCTTTTGAGGGTGAGTTTCTGCTTCTTCTGGAGTCAATTGACCAGCCTTGAGCAATTCGTTGACCAAAGAATGGTCACTCGTCAACTGGTGGTATTCTTCTCCACGAATCAAACCGATACGAGAATCTCCAATGTGAGCATAGATGGCTTGGTTGTCAATAAACGCAACAGCTTCTAGCGTTGTTCCCATGCCTCTGTAGGCTTCGTCCTGACCTAGTTGATGAATTTTTTGATTTTCAATCTCCAGGTAGTGGGCAAACCACTCACGAACTTCATTGACTGAGTCAATTTGGGTATCCACCCAAGCCACACCAAGGTCTGTTACCGCCATCTCACTAGCGATATTTCCTGCACGGTGTCCTCCCATCCCGTCAGCCAAGATGATCATAGTGCGTCCTGCTCGGTTGACAAAGTGATTGACATAGTCCTGATTATTTGTCCGTTTCTGACCAACATCTGTTAATAATGCTATTTCCATTGTGTCAGTTCCTTCCTATTCTGATATCTTGCGAAATTGGCTAATGAAGAATCCATCACTTCCGTATAGTTCAGGAGTGATTAAGATACAACCGTCTTTCAAGATATCCTTGCATTCATGTTCTAGTTTAACCTGCTCGAACTCGGGATGACTTTCTAAAAAAGCCTCAACAACTTGAAAGTTCTCCTCTGAGACAATAGTACAGGTACTATACGTTATTATACCACCTTTTCGTAGTGTTTGACAAACACTACCTAATATTTCTAGCTGAATTTCCTGCAATGACGTAAAATCTGCCGTTTCCTTATTGTATTTGATATCTGGTTTGCGACGCAAGAGTCCAATCCCAGAACAGGGAGCATCTACCAAAATCTTATCAAAAGAGTCTTTTTCAAAAAACTCATGCACTTTTCTGGCATCCAATTTTTGCGTTTGCACTCGATCTGTCACACCTAAACGCTCCGCATTTTCTTGGATCAAGTCCAACTTGTGATCATAAAGATCCAAAGCCATCACCTTACCAGATGTGAGGTAAGAAGCCATATGGGCTGTTTTCCCACCAGGAGCTGCACAGGCATCCAGGACCTGTTCATCACCTTGTAGATCAAGGGTCGGAGCAACCAATTGACTGGACTCATCCTGGATGGTAATAGCACCCTCTGAAAACAAATCATGTCCCGCAAAGTGGCCTTGCTCCTTGACCAAACCAGAAGCGGCTAAAGGTGAATCACTCGCCTCTAACACGGCCTTGATTTCCTCTTTTCGGCTCAAGTCGGTCACTCGGATGCTGGCTTTGTTGCGCACCAATAGACTGTCAAAAATGGCTTGGGCTCGCTCTTCCCCGTACTCTTCCTTGAGCTTAGATACTAGCCAAACTGGGAGAGAATAGGCAATGGAATCACGCTTGTTTTTGCGTTTGATGCTGTCAATATCTGGCCAGCCTTCTCGTAAGATACGACGCAGGACGGCGTTGACCAATTTCTCACTGCCTTTTTTACGTAATTTAGCCAATTCCACTGCTTCATTAACCACAGCATGATTAGGAACCTTATCCAGATAGCGGAGTTGGTAAGCACTCAGAAGGAGCAAGATATAGAGCCAGTTATCAAGCTTATCCCGGTCTTCGATAAAGTGGGATAGGTACCATTCCAGAGTCAGTTTTCGTGCTACCGTTCCGTAGACAATCTCTGTCACCAAGCCCTTGTCTGCTGCCGAGAGTTGACTGCCCTTGAGGTGTTTGTTTAAGGCGATATTGGAGTATGCTTGATGGACAAAAACATCTTCGAGCACCTCAAGAGCGACACTTCTAGCTGTTTCTACTTTAGTCACCAAATCGTTCTCCTATAGTCAAAGTACGACCAACTCCGTTGAGGAAGGAAGCAATGTCCATCTTAGGCTTACCTGCTGGCTGCACTTGCTTGAGAGATAGAGCTCCTTCAGCCGTTGCGACGATCAATTCCTTTTTGCCAATAGAGAGGATTTCACCTGGAACTCCCTGACCTTCTACTGGCAGGGCTTCATAAATCTTAAAGCGGTCGCCTTTGAGAAAAGTATGGGCAACAGGCCAGGGGTTCATTCCACGAATTTGGTTGAAGAGTTGGCGATTGGTTTTAGTCCAATCCAGCTTTTCTTCCTCTGGCTTGATATTTGGCGAGAAAGTGACTTGACTAGGATCTTGTGGTTCAGGTTGGATTTCTCCTGCTAGGTAGCCAGGTAGCGTATCCAAAAGCAAATCGCGACCAGCGATTGCCAATTTCTCAAACAGGGTACCGACATTGTCTTCGTCGGTAATTGGGATACTCCGACGGGAAATCATATCTCCCGCATCCATTTCTTTAACCATTTCCATAATGGTCACACCAGCTTCCTCATCCCCTTTAATCAAGGCATAATGAATGGGTGCGCCACCACGGTGTTTGGGAAGGAGGGAGGCGTGAACATTGACCGCAAAGTCCATGCTATCAAGGAGTTTACTAGGGAGAAATTGTCCAAAAGCAGCGGTCACAATCCCATCCGCTCCTAAATTCATAATAGCTTCCAGCTCTGGGCTTCCAGATAATTTTTCTGGTTGGTAAATAGGAAGACCCGCTTCTTTGGCAGCCTGCTTGACGGGAGTTTCTTGGATCACTTTTTTACGGCCGACAGCACGGTCTGGCTGGGTCACAACTGCTAGAATCTCGTAACGATCGTCTGCCAATAGCCCCTTTAAGACGGTCGCTGAAAAATCAGGGGTCCCCATAAAGATTAGTTTTGTCATTTCTTCTCCTTCTTATAAAAATTGTTGCGGTTCGTGGTCAATGCTGAGACGAAGCTCGCTATTTTCACGTTCTTGAGTCAAGGCCAAGACCTGGTTGAGGGTTGGACCCAGCTCATCTTCTAAACGGTATTTAATCAAAATCTGGTAATGATAAAGGTTGTGGGTACGGGCGATGGGTTTTGGCGTTGGCCCAAGGATTTTACTAGTTTCCGATAAACCTGAGCGCAAAATTCCCATGACTTCATAGGCACGTTTGACAACCTCTTCTTCTTTCTTGTGAGAGAGGGTAATCCCAATGGTGAAATAATAAGGCGGATAGCCGAGTTGGCGCCTGATACTCATTTCATAGGCATAAAAACCTTCATAGTCCTGTTCCTTGGCAAAACGAATGGCATAGTTCTCCGGATTGTATGACTGAATCAAGACCTGCCCAGCTTTTTCCGCACGTCCTGCCCGACCAGCCACCTGAGTTAAGAGTTGGAAGGTTCTCTCAGAAGAACGGAAATCAGGCAGATTCAAGGCGGTATCCGCATTGAGCACTCCGACTAGGGTCACATTTGGAAAATCCAAGCCCTTGGCAATCATCTGAGTTCCCAACAAGATATCTGCTTCCCCTCGGCCAAACTGGTCAAGTAGAGCTTGGTGACTGCCTTTCTTGCGGGTCGTATCCACATCCATCCGCAGAATGCGAGCCTGAGGAAAGAGCTCTGCTAGCTCATCGTAGGCTTTCTGAGTCCCCGTCCCGTAGTAACGAATACTGCGACTCTGACAGTTGGGACAGACCTGAGGAATCCCCTTCGAAAAGCCACAGTAATGGCAGTTCATGGTCTTGGTATCCATGTGAAGAGTCAAGGAAATATCGCAGTTGGGACAAGCATCCACCGTCCCACACTCCCGACACATAACAAAGCTAGAATAACCCCGACGGTTGAGCATGAGGACTACCTGCTCTTTTTTATCCAAACGGTCTTGGATGGCTTCTAGCAAAGGGGGCGTAAAGTTTGACGTCTCATTCTGCCCGATATAGTCACGAAAGTCAATCACTTGAACCTCAGGAATGGTGGCTAAAGGATTGGCCCGTTGGGTTAGTCGCAAGTGTTGATAGACACCTTTTCCAGCACGCGCACGGCTCTCTAAGCTCGGTGTCGCCGAACCAAGGACCAGGGCTGCTTGATTGTACTGGGCCCGTAAGATGGCGACCTCTCTGGCATGATAACGGGGATTGCTGTCTTGTTTGTAACTAGCTTCATGCTCTTCATCGATAATGATGACACCTAGATTTTTCAGAGGAGCAAAGATAGCTGATCGAGCGCCAACGACAACTTGGGCATCGCCACGCTCAACCTTGCGCCATTCATCGTACTTTTCACCATTGGAAAGGCCTGAGTGGAGGATAGCTACTTTCTCGCCGAAACGAGCAATGAAACGCTCCGTCATTTGTGGCGTCAGAGAAATCTCAGGTACCAGTAAAATAGCTGTCTTACCCTTGTCCAAGGCTCCTTGGATAATCTGCAAGTAAACCTCTGTTTTCCCACTTCCTGTAATCCCTTGAAGGAGGAATGGTGGTTGCTGACTGCCAATAGCACTGATAACCGCATCACGCGCCTGTCTTTGCTCTGGGTTCAGCTCCAAAGGTTGACTGGCTTCAATGCCTTCGAAATAAGCAGCTGAACGTTGCACTTCCTTTTGAACAAGGGTTAGAGCTCCTTGATCCACAAAGAAGTTGACTTGCTCCCGCGAATAAGACTCTAACAAGCTAGCCAGAGGAGCACTCTCAGGACGAGACAGTAAATAGTCTCTCAGCTCTGCCTTTTTCTTAGCACGCGCAGAAATCTCAACACCTTCTAACTGCTCAACATGGACCTCATACCAAGATTGGGTCTTGACCTTCTTCTGATCAACAGCCTGGTACTCTAAACGGAGCAACCCTTTTCTGGTCAAGCGCATCATTTCAGCTTGCTTGGCAAGGTCTAAAGAAGAAAAGGCTAGCGAATCTTCTGAACCAAACAGACGCTCTCGGTCTGCCTGACTGAGACCTTCTAAAGGATAGAGAATCTTATCATAGCTGGAGTTTAAAAATCCTGGCAACATGGCTTTTAGGATGGAGATTTTGTAAGAAAAGACGGACTTGCGTAATTTCTCAGCCAACCAGAGTTGCTCTTGGGTCAAGACGGGAGAAAAATCTAGCACCTCTGCAATCTCTTTCAAGCCCTGACCTTCCATCTCTTCATCTGACTGGGACTCCAGGCCAAGAACAATTCCTTGGATCAAGCGATTGCCCTTGCCAAAAGGAACATGGACCCGCATACCGACTTCCAGCATCACTTCAAATTCCTCTGGGACCTTATAACTATAGGGCTGGTCCGTCTGCATCAGGGGAACATCCACGATTATCTTTGCGATCGCCATCTTCTCACCTCCTCCTTGTCATACTCTTCGAAAATCAAATTCAAACCACGTCAGCGTCGCCTTACCGTACTCAAGTACAGCTTGCGGCTAGCTTCCTAGTTTGCTTTTTGATTTTCATTGAGTATCAGTATATTCTTGCAATAGAAAAAATAAGATTGAGTCCCCCCAACCTTAAATTTTTTCACCATCTTCTTTTTCTTTAGCGATTTGCTCTTTGATTTTCTTTTCTTCTTCTTCTTTGCGGCGTTTTTCTTCTTCGATACGGAGACGAACCGCTTCACGTTTTCCTTCTGGATCTGGGTGAATCGTAACGTTTCCTGACTCGATTTCTTCCAAAGCGCGAAGAGTTGATTTTTCAGACTTAAACTCTTGAGTTGCTGGCGCACCTGCTTCTAGTTCGTGGGCACGTTTTGCTTCCAAGATTACGAGTGAATATTTTGATGGTACCTTGTCTAGCAAGGTATCAATAGAGGGTTTTAACATCATTTGCTTGTACCTGTTTCCTATAGTTTATCGAGTAGTTGGAGATTTTGGCAACATCTCCTGGTAGTGACCAATAACACGGTCCACACGGAAGTGTTCTGCTTCGATCACACGCTTGACACGTTCAGCAGCGAGGGGCACCTGATCGTTGACAATAGCATAATCATACTCACGCATGAGGGCAATTTCTTCCTTGGCTTTTTCAATTCGTTGGGCAATCACTTCTGCACTATCTGTTCCACGACCTACCAAACGATCTTGCAATTCATCCAAATCTGGTGGTGTTAGAAAGATAAAGACAGCATCTGGAACCTTTTTCTTAACCTGAAGGGCTCCCTGCACTTCAATCTCAAGAAAGACATCGATTCCCTTGTCCAGAGTTTCATTGACATAGGTCAGAGGAGTTCCATAGTAGTTACCGACATACTCTGCATATTCCAACATCTGACCTTGACGGATCAGCTCTTCAAACTCTTCACGAGTACGGAAGAAATAGTCCACTCCGTCCACTTCACCAGGACGTTGCGCACGCGTCGTCATCGATACAGAGTATTGAAATTGATTCTCAGAACTCTCAAAAATCTCTCTTCTAACCGTTCCTTTCCCAACTCCTGAAGGACCAGAAAAAACGATTAGCAAGCCTCGGTCTGCCATTATGTCTCCTTTAGTTAGTCTGTGAAATAAAGTAAAATTTCTCTCGAATACTGATGATCGCGTCAGTTATCCTTCTACAGTCTTTCTATCTAGTGTAACAAAAAAGCAGTAATATTTCAACTGCTCTTTCTTATTTATTTCGCATAATCTACTGCACGAAGTTCGCGAATCACGGTTACCTTGATATTTCCTGGGTAATCGAGATTATTTTCAATTTTCTCACGAACTTTGTGAGCCAAGATTGTGACTTTGTCGTCCTTGATTTGTCCTGGATTAACCATGATACGGATTTCACGTCCTGCTTGAAGAGCAAAGCTATTTTGCACTCCTTCAAAGCCATTGGCGATTTCTTCCAAATCATGGAGACGCTTGATGTAGCTTTCAAGAGACTCGCTACGAGCACCTGGACGCGCTGCACTCAAGGCATCTGCTGCAGCAACGATCACTGCAATGACACTTTCGGCTTCGACATCACCGTGGTGGCTAGCAATGGTATTCACCACAACTGGGTGTTCCTTGTACTTACGAGCCAATTCCGTACCAATCTCAACGTGGCTACCTTCAACCTCGCGGTCAATAGCTTTCCCGATGTCGTGAAGGAATCCAGCACGACGGGCAAGAGCTGCATTTTCACCAAGTTCACTGGCGATGATACCAGATAACTTAGCAACCTCAATCGAATGACGCAAGACATTTTGTCCATAAGAAGTACGGAACTGCAAACGTCCCATAATCTTCATCAAGTCTGGATGGAGGTTTGGCGCACCAATCTCATAGGCAGCAGCCTCCCCATATTCACGGATTTTATTGTCAATCTCCTGACGGTTTTTCTCCACCAACTCTTCGATACGAGCTGGGTGGATACGGCCATCCTTGAGCAACATTTCCATGGTCATACGAGCAATTTCACGACGAATCGGATCAAATCCTGACAAGGTTACCACTTCTGGCGTGTCGTCAATGATGACATCTACCCCTGTCAAACTTTCAAAGGTACGAATATTGCGACCTTCACGACCGATAATGCGTCCCTTCATGGTATCATCTGGTAGGTGAACTGTCGAGTTTGTTGACTCTGCTACATAGTCACCAGCGATACGCTGCATAGCCTGAACCAAGATATCTTTCGCAATCTTGTCTGAACGTTCCTTGACTTCTTGCTCTGCCTCACGAATGCGGCTAGCAATTTCCTTGGTCAAGTTTTCCTCTGTCTGAGCCAAGATAATATCTCGAGCCTCAGTTTGGGAAAGCGAGCCGATACGTTCAAGTTCAGCTTCTTTTTGTCTTTCGACTTCCTCTAATTGCTCTTCACGTGCATCAAGGTTTTTTGCTCTATCAGAAATACTTTGTTCTTTTTGTTCAAGTGTTTTTTCTTTGTTCGTCAAATTGTCGTCCTTACGGTCAAGGCTCGTAGCTCTCTCCGTCAAACGACTTTCGATTTGCTTGAGCTCCTGACGTTCTGACTTAAATTCAGCGTCCACTTCTTCACGGTATTTTCTGGCTTCCTCTTTGGCCTCCAATAGTGCTTCTTTTTTAAGAGACTTGCTTTCGCTCTTGGCTTCATTTAGCAATAAATCCGCTTCGCGCTCAGCTTGTCCTCGTAAATTAGTTGCTTCTTGTTCAGCATTTAGAAGCATCAACTCTGCAGCCTCTTGAGATGATTTCATCTTAGCTGAGATGCTGACATATCCAATGACTAAACCAATGATGACGGCAAAAACAGCAATCGCAAGTGTCATGATTTCCATGTTTTTACCTCATTAAATTTGTTTATCGAATGACATACATTCCTTAATATTCTATCATAAAAAACCGATTTTCACAAACCCAAATTGAAGAGTTTTGTGTGAATTTTAGGACTACAATTCCTTAGATTTTTGAGGAAGCAATTCATTGTCACTATCAAAAAGTTCCACCGAATCTCTACAGCTATGGATTACCTATTATTGTACCAAATAGTGTTCTGCTAGATTCAAACATTTTGCTTTCAAGTCTTTGAAAATTCACTTTAGGAAATTACAGCTTCTCTTCAAGGTCAAATTTGTCATAAATTAACTGTTTTTTTATTTAGTTGTTTCAGTCTATTTCTTAAGTATTAGTTTATCCTCATCGAGAGCTTTTAAAATATACTCATTAATCAATTTATTATCTTCTTCATTTTTTGAAAAATAAGTTTTAATATTATTGGGAGTTCTATATTCTAATAGACGATGGATAACATCATCACTTCTATCATGGAACCAAGTCCAATCTACTTCAGGATAAAGTCCTCGAATATCTTCTTCAATATCTTTTAAAATCTCAAAATCAGAAAAATATCCTTTTCTACTTAAGTTGTATAAATCTGATACAGATTTTTCTCTTGGTTCTGGGAAAGTTTTAACCCCCTCAACTCTTTTATCATTAATTCTTTCAATCAAATAATGGTAGATTTTATTTTGTATCTGAGGAAAATCATAGACTTTAGAACTCATCAGATCAATTACTTTATGGTAAATAATGTTTTCTGATTTTTCATAAGCTTTTAGAGTATCTAAAATATCATCTTTAACATCCTCTTCAAAATACTTAAATAAGTGACATATCAAGTCAGAATATTCTAAGATTTTTTTTATATCGTCTTTTTTATATTTTATTCTTAAAATATCTGTATTAAATTTTTCGAGTACTACTATTGCAGTTTCCTGATCAGTTGAGCAGTATTCTAGTAACTGTGAATAGAGTGGATACACTGAATAATATAACGAAAAATTGTTCTCCAAAATTTCATTTAAATGTTTATTTACAATCCCAATTATCTTAGAATTCAATGAATTTTTATCAATAGAATCCATATTAGCGAGAACTATTTTAATAAGTCCCCTAATTTCCTCTCTCCAATTATAATACAGTGTTTGAGTATTTAAAATCTCTATTACTCTTTCTATGTCAATATCATCAACAAGAGGAAGAAAAGTTAGTATATTTTTAAGTTCTCGGAGGTTTTCATATTCAGTAATTTCAAGTCTTTCTTGAAGATAAGTAATTCGATTCAACAAGTAGTCTTTCGCTTCCTCAGTAACTTTTATTTTGCTAAATGAATAGTTTCTAAAATATAAATTTACAACCTTAAAATCTATACTCGGCAGAATTAATTGGACATCATCCAAATCTAGATTTTTAAGCCAAGAGGCTGTTCTATCGAAAATACTTGCCTCAGGATTTACATATGAATTATCATAACTGAGTAATAATATTTCTAAATATCTATTAACGATTGATTTATAAATCTTATAATGTTCAACACATAAACAATTTAATTTTAAAAAATTATAAAGATTTTTTACTGTAAACTTCGCATTAAAGAGATGATAATTAGAAGACCATCCTCCTCTTCTATAGTTTTCATGCTCTTCACGAATTTCATCAAATAATTCATTAATAGTTTCTAATTTTCTATATAAAAAATTGAGATTAAGGATTGAATCTCTAAAAAATTCTATAACCTTTTTCTCATCTCCTGTAACCGAGTTAATAATTTGTTCTGTTAATTCGCTTAATTCTCCATCATAAAGTGGCTCTGCATAACTAGGTGTTTTTTCGCGTCTATCAATTATTTTAATTTGCTGAAAATTAAATTCACAAACTAAAAAGTTAAAATAGTCTTTCTGACGAAATGCTATATTAGCTAGTTCTCTAAATTTTGCTTTTGCTAAAGAATATTGTTTTTCTTCATACAACTTAAAAGCCTCACTTAAGAAGCGATTCTCCTTTAAATCTCTAGGTTCATCAATATCCATATCTAGAAACCGGTTTAATAAAGATTTTTTATATACCATATTTCGTAATTCTTCATGACCATCAACTTCAAATGTTAATTGATTATTTCCAAACCAGCGATATTCATCATCCCAGTTTAAAGCTCTTTTCTTTAAAGCAGAATATCTAGAAAAATCTTTCGCATCAATAAAACTAAGTCTATCTAAAAAAGCCAGTTGATTCCATAAATCATCAGCATTATTTACATCTTGACTTCGGTTTTCTGATAGAGCCTCTAAAAAATCTTTTGTCCTGCAATACAATTTTTTCTGTTTTTCTGATGCCTCCTCACCTGGATTCTCTTCGTTAGAGATAATGATAATTCCTTGCTTTTTGTAATACTCTCGGATGATCATAGACGGTTCCTCGGGAGTATAAAAATAAGCATTTTTAGCATCCAATTTAAATGTATTTTGAATCATTCTAAAAATTGAATTAAAAGTCGAATCACTTAGAGAATACCCCACAAACAATAAAGTATGATTCATTATCAATGACTGGATTAAAGTAGAAATCATTGGGAAGTTCAAAGGATAGTCTAAATAATCTTCTTCTTTTAAAACAATATTTTTCTTACTGAAGTCTCCATGCATTTTAATCAAGTATCTTTCCGAACTCGTATAGGGGATGTCTTTATCTTCAGCTACTACATTGTACCTTAACAAACCACTTTCAAACTGACTTTCCAGAAGTGAATCATAGTTTGTCGTAATAATATGTTTTGGTGCTATTTTTTCTATTAATTTATGTAACTCATTTGGTTTACTTAATCCCCTCTTAAAGAAAATTTCTTCTATCTTTTTTGTGTACTGATTTTTCCCAAAATTATCATAATAATACTGAGCAATTCTCAGAGGACTATCTGTTCTTTCTTCTGGTAAGTTCAACTCTTTTTTTAATGATTGAATCAATTCGCCCCAAGTTGGTAGATTAGAATTTGCTGAAATCCCTGCACCGACAAACAAAATTAAAGAATTTTCTTTAATAGAATTCTTTATTTGAGTTATAGATAAGTTATAATTTTCTTCCATATTTGAACCATCCTATCATTAGCTTGTATTATCTAAATACAAATTATCCTTCGAAATTTTCTTCTTTTCTGTTATATAATCATAAATAAGAGTTTATCATTGTTTATAAATATAAAAATTTGTTTGTCTATTATATTTTTTTATATTAACAATTCTCTTCATTATACCACAAAATAAGAGTTATAAAGCGGATTCAAGGGACAAGAATCTAGTTATTATACTAATAATTTTTTACTGATTTCTTAACTTAGGAAGTCTGTCATTTTCCAAAGACTTTATCTTCAATTACCTATCTAAAATTTCTAAAATAAAAAAGCCTACCTTTCAGTAGACTTAGTAATGATCTTTGAAGGACAAGAAAGCCACGCTATCTCCATCTATCATATAAATCAAGCGATTTTCTGCATCAATGCGCCGCGACCAAGCTCCTTGGTAGTCATACTTGAGTGGTTCTGGTTTACCAATTCCTGAAAAAGGATCTCGTTGAATATCCTTGATTAGCATGTTGATTCTTTTTAGCGTTTTCTTGTCCTGAGTTTGCCAGTAGCAATAATCTGCCCAGACATCTTCTGTAAACTTGAGCAGCATTTCTCACTCCTCAATAACATGGACCTGAGTACTTCCAGCTCGGACTTGAGCCATTCCTCGCAAAACCTTATCAGAAAGTTCCTTATTTTGAGCGATTCTCAGGGTTTCCTGAATACTGTCCCATTCGCTCTTTGAAAGGACTACAATATCCTCATCTGGGTTTTTATTGACCACCGTCAAAGGCTCAAATTCATCGTTTACCTTCTTCATGTAGTCTTTTAAATGATTTCGGAATGTTGAGTAAAGAACTGCTTCCATAACCATACCTCGTTTTACCTCTTTTCCACTATTATACACGAAAAGAAAGGAATTGTCAGGAACTTGTACAAGATTTTTCTTTTCTATCTATTTATTCGAAAAAATCTCAAAAAGCCTACCTTTCAGTAGACTTAGTTTAATTCTATTTTGATAGGCACTCTGCCAAAATTCTGCTCTGCTATACTTGGCTGGCCTAGTCGGTATATCTGGTCTGCCTTTTGGGTCATGGTATCCCAAGGTTCTTTGCCAATTCGGCTGACTAGATGGACCTGCCCTTTCAGAGACTTGAGATGTTGTCTGCCTTTTTCAGTAAAGCCAAGGACATGGATGGCTTCTGGCAAGTCGCTTTCTCTGGCCTGCACCAAGATATAAGTCAAGAGGCGTCTGACACGCGCTTTTGTGTAACGTTTGGTCGCAACTGCCTCGACCAATTCCTCCACAGACTGGGCTATCTTGATGGCATCCTTGATACGCACTGCCATTTCTTGATTGACCTGATAGATGGTCGTCAGGTCTGGATTTGACAAGATTTGATAGCGGAGCAAGGGAAAATAATCATCCCAACTCACCTTACTGGCCTGCTCAAAGAGGTCAAGAGAAGGCATAAAGCGTTCTAAGAAATCTTTGTCCCTCTGGTGCTGACGGAGGGCTGTCGCCGAGGCAAAGTCCACATCCTTGTCCACAGAATGATAACCCGCTCCCTGACGCTGAATCGGCTCAAGCTTGATGTTGCGTCCTGCAACCGCCTTGGCATAGGCCAAAGCTAGAACATGATTGGGCATATTGCCAGAAAAATCAAGACCTGCAAATTCCTTCCACATAGCTTGGGTTTTCTGGGGATAAGATAGTGAATCAGGCAGATTTTCCACAAATTTCTCCATCTCAGCACCTTGCTCTGTGTATAAGTCAGATATCTTTTGATAATCCAGAACTTCTTCTGTCCCGAAATCTAGAGTATCAATCCCCAACCGAGCCAAGATATCCACAGCTCCTTGGCCAAAGAAATCTGCCGCCTGAACACTGACTAAAAAGGGCAATTCCACTACCAGATCAGCGCCATTTTCAAGCGCCATCTGGGTTCGTGTCCACTTGTCCACGATAGCCGGCTCTCCTCGTTGCATGAAATTTCCAGACATGGCAACGATTTTCAGCCCCTCTGCTTGATCCAGCAGGTATTTATGCCCATTATGAAAAGGATTGAACTCCGCGATAATACCTGTGATGGTCATTTGGTGCCCCTTTTTTAATATCAAATTGAATCTATTATATTCTGTAAACTCCGCTTTTGAGTGGTTGTTTCCTCAATGAATTTAATTGACCATTCTTTTAAGTAATTGTGTCTACTAAAATACCAGCCATTTACCCACTTATTTATTAAACATTTTTCATCATCTGTCAGCATGTTATAATTTTTGCTTTCATCTATCTTCCAATTAGATACTATACTAGCCTCTAATTTTTTTATACTTTCAAAATCACTTATTGACAAAATATCTACGCCTATGTTATCAAATATTAAAAATTGCAAACTGAAGTAGAAGTAAACTTCATTTGTTAGTAAAAATCCTAATTCTAGTTTATTTTCTCTGTTGTCTTTGCTACAGATAAAGAATTTAAAACATGTACTAATTCTCTCTGTGATATCTCCCATTCTCCTATACTTTTCATCCATACTTTCTATGATTGGAATACATAAATTTTTGAAAGTTCTTTCTTTCTGTATCGTGAAAAGTGCATTCATAAAAGTTCTGTGGGATCTAATATTATTTCTATCTGCTTCAGACCACTTAACTAATATCTGTCTTTGAAGTTTATCATCTAGTTGATTAATACCTACTGCAGCAAAGTATTCTTGGAAAGAACGATGAGAGAACTTTAAACTAACACCTTCTTGAAGCATCATGCAAGCATTGTGAGTCGCATCATAAACTATATCATTCGTCTTTAATTCAAAGTTATTTTTTAAACAATATTTAGTAATTATATCATCAAGTGTAGTTCTATCGAAATCTACTTTCCCATCAAAGAATGTTTTCAAACCAATGTAGGCTAATATATTTCGAAATTCCTCAGGGGTTAATTTTGCTTTTAGTTCTCTTTTGTATCCTGATTTAGATGCATCATGTCTTTGGTACAATGTATAAAAGGCCTGATTGTAGAAATCAGTTAAATTATTTGGAATAGAAGCCCCAGCTTCATAAGTCATTAACATAATCGTTAACAGGAGTGGGATAGAGGCAAAAGATTTATGAGTATCATATAAATGACCTTTTAATTCTTTATGAAAACGTTTTTTTACTTTTTCATCATACTTCAGTTTATTGATTAAAGCTAGTGCCTGCACCTTATCCATTTTACTAATTTCATACTCAATAAATTGATTCCATCCTATAAATTCCTCAGACGGTCTTGAAGATAAAATATACCGATTTTCATTGTATAAAGTTACAAACTCTTTAATCTCTCTATCTAACCACGAACGTTTTGACGGATTTACTTCATCTAATCCGTCAAAAATTATTGTATATCTTCCAGCATTTAAAGTCACCTCAAAATATTGCTTTTCTAAATCTAAATGATGGTTTCGAATCTCCTGATAAATAAAATCAATTAACCTGTTGTCCAAAAACTCAAAATCATTAAGAGATTTTAACTCAATAAAGATTGGAATTGATGTAGCTTGTTGTATTTGGTTGATAAAAATATGTTTTACAAGCATTGATTTACCAATCCCACCAGTTCCTGTCAAAATAATATTAGACGACTTATTAAAAATCTGCTCAGTATTATCAGTTTCTAGCTTTTCTAAATCAGCGCTATTCAAATAAACATGTTCATAGAAATCATATATAAACTTACCTTCGTTTTTATAAAGCAAGGTTTTAACTTTAGAATATTTATCATAAGTAAATTTTAAATAGTTCTGATAAACAACACCTAACTCCTCTTCTGTTTTAAACTGTAAGTCCTTATAAATTTGCTTTAACTTTTGATAAATTTTGGGTATATTGGTAATTACTTCTTTTTCAATAATATCACCAAATGGTACTGGTATACTCATTTTTCCTTACCTCCTAAGCATAAGATTAACAATATTTTATTTACTTCTGCGCGACAAAAAACCAACGGGTGCTGGTTTCTGTCGGCTCCTTGTCCTCAAAGTCCGCATAGAGTTTGAAGGACTTGAAACCAGCTTGTTCCAGTAAAATATCATAGGTCAAGATTTCATAGGTCCGCTCCTCATGCACTTCATCGTGGCGACTAAAGGAACCGTCAGCTTCCTTGATAAAGAAGGTCAACTCATGCACGATGGAGTGAGGTGCTACGTCCTCGTAGGTATCCCAGAGCATGGCGAAGTCTTCTGCATTTTCATGATAGGAATAACCTGGAAAAACCTCGTCTGTCTGGTAGGTCGAATGTACATCAAAGATAAAGACACCATCTTCCTTGAGGGCATTATAGACTTCCTTAAAGACATCCCCTACTTCCACCTCATCCTGCATGTAGCAGATAGAGTCCGAATAACACGTGACAAAGTCGTATTGACCTGCCTTAGATAAATCCAGCATATTGCCTTCAATAAAATCAATCTTTTGCTTGGCTGAAGTAGCTCTTTTCTCCGCAATCTTCAGCATATCAGCGCTCAAGTCAAGTCCTGTCACATCAAAACCAGCTTGAGAAAAGCGGACAGACTGGATACCTGTTCCACAAGCCAATTCCAAGAGTTTCTTTCTCTCCTTGGTCTTTGGCAAATGACGGAGGGAAAAATCCGTCCATTTATCGTATAAACTGTCATCCATGACCGCATCATAAACAGCCGCAAAGGTTTCATAAGTTGCCATAATCATGATACCAAGTCCGCCCGTAATCGGAATGAAAATTAGGAGCTTGACGATGGAGCCGAGCTCCAAGGAAGGCTATCTATTTTCCGACGATTACAGGACGGGTTCAAATCCTTTCTAAGATACAAAGAGCGTTAAAGGCTAAGAGAAAATAGGAAACTTTCTGCTGTATCATCAGATACAAAGGAAGTTACTCTTTTTCTCGCAACTTTTAGCTCGTGTTCAGTTTCAAGATCAACCAAACACGTCGCCCTTTACCTTTCTATCATTTTTCTTCTAAAATAAGCAAAGAAACCCAGTTGACTACAACTGAGTTCATCTACTAGGCCAAGGCTTCTGAAATGTCTACAGAATCCGCCTCATGCCATAGTTTTTCAAGGTTATAGTGAGCACGCATTTCTTCGGAGAAAATATGCACAACGACACCACCGAGGTCCAGCAAGACCCAGCCTCCCGCTGCATCACCTTCGACATGACTGCCTTTAACACCAGCTTGAGCTACTTTTTCACGAATGTTATCAGCGATTGCGTCCAGCTGACGGCTATTCATTGAGCTCGTGATAACAAAGTAGTCTGTAACACTGGTCAAATTCTGTACATCAAGTGCAAGGATATCCTCCGCACGTTTCTCATCAGCCGCTTTCACGACTAGTTCTAATAATTCTTTTTCGTTCATTTAGTCCTCTTTCAAATAGTGCACAAAGGCGTTATAGGTTTCAAGGGTTTGGGGATAGATGGGGAATCCCTGATGAGCTAGATGCTCCACGGTACGTGCCGTTTCATAGGCCACTGCCTTATTGAGCGACAAACTTGCAATTTCACGCGCCTGGTCCACTCCTGGAAAGGCACGATTGTGTTCGATATAATCTGCGACGTAGATGACCTTATCTAACTCGGTCATCTGACCAGCACCGACAGTATGGATTTCAATAGCTCGCAGGATTTCAGAATCATGCAAATCCAAATCTTCTTGAAGCTTGTAAATTCCGACCATGCCATGCCAGACATTGTTTCCCCAGTTTTTGAGGTCGAGGTCTAGCTGATAACGGTCAATCAAGTCTAGAAATTCCTGATCTGACAACTTTTTAGCATAGTCGTGGAGAAGTCCTGCTAGACCTGCTTTCTCACTATCCACACCAAAGCGCTGAGCCAGTTCTATGGCTGCACGCTCCACACCCAAACAATGGGTTAAACGTTTTTCAGGTAGAAGCTCTGCCATTCTTTCCAACAAAGCCTCTCGGGAACAGTTGATATAGTCTTGGTATGCCATCAGTAAAGCCCCTCCTTCTCGATGTAGTCTAGCACTGGCTGAGGTAGGAGAAAGTTGGGTTTCCGACCTTGGGCAAGGAAATCACGCACCATGCTGGATGAGATGTCCATAAGGGGCACATCTACCCATATAACTGGATAGGAAGTTCCTGCCTTGTAGCGTGGTCGCTGGACTCCCACAAACTGAACCATGTCGACTAGCTCATCAATTCGGTACCACTTGGGCAGATAGTCCACCATGTCGGCCCCGATGATAAAGTAATAATCCGTATCTGGATTCTTTTCAGTTAGAAGCTTCATGGTGTCGTAGGTGTAAGAAATGCCCTTGCGCTCTAGCTCAATAGTTTCAATGTCCAGACCTTCGATCCCCTCAATCGCCAATTCAAGCATCTTGAGGCGGTGGTGTTCAGGGATGGTTTCTTTTTTGTCCACATGAGGTGGCTGGTATTCAGGCATGAGCAGGACCTGGTCCAGTCCTAACTGTTGTCGTACTTGGTCCGCTACAACAAGATGGGCATGGTGAACGGGGTTAAAATTCCCCCCTAAAATCCCAACTTGTTTGCGTTTTTTCTCCTTGATTTCCGGCTCCAACTCTACCTTGGTAAAGGGAGTCAATAATTCGATTGCCATAGGCTCGTCTTCCTTTAATTCTCTGTAAAAACAGTTTCTTGGAGTTTCAGTCTTAGATTTCTTTAACTTTTTTAGAAATCTTGCGATTTTCTTTCTTGCTGGATTGTTTAAATAAGATCAAGATGCGTCCGATTTTTTGGACTGTATCCACACCAATTTCTTCTTCCAAGATTTCAGCTACTTCGTGGATGTTCTCATCTGTGTTTTGTAAGAGAGTAACCTTGATCAATTCACGCGCGTCAAGAGCTTGACGGACGCTGGTCTTGATTTGGTCGTTGAGACCATTTTTTCCAATTTGGATGATGGGTTTGAGGGTGTGTGCCTGGCTGTTGAGGAAGGCACGTTGTTTCGATGTTAATGACATGATTTGTTTAAAAGAGTTTCTTTTTATACTTTTCTGAAGTGGTGGCGGACGTCAGCAAAGTCCTTTGGACTTTCATGACTAAAATTTGAGCCTAAGGTCTCAAATTTTCCGCAGTTGGTACAATCACTTGTACCAACTGACACCACAGCGAAAAGTATTCTCCATGGGGGGCTCGCCCTGCTCGCCCGAATTCAGACAACCCTTTCCTTTCTGTGTTTAAATTATTGCTTTTCGAGTGACGACTGCGACGCCTTCTGGTGCCCAGACGGCGACTTTGGCGGTGCCTGTTACGCGGATCCAGCCGAGTCCTGAAATGACTAAGTCAGTCTTGTCCTTGATGGTAAATACATGCTGGACTAATTTTGGAAAATCTTCTTTCTCTTTGCTATTTGGTGGTGTCAGAAGTGTTCCTAGGTGCTTGTCGTAAAAAGCACTAGCGCCTTCTAGCTTGGTACGGTGGAGTTTGAGTTCATTGTCAAAGAAAGCTGTGAATCCTTGCTTTTCTCCTGATATGAAGTCAAAGCGTCCAAGACCACCTAAAAACAGAGTTTGTTCAGGGTTAAGCTGATAGGTTTTGGGCTTGATTTCCTTTTTAGGACTGACATACTTGAGATTTTTAGCCGTCAAGTAGTGGGCCATTTGGTGACGGTGGATGATTCCCGGTGTATCGTAGATATAAGAACCATCATCAAGCGGAATCTCAATCTTGTCCAAGGTTGTCCCTGGGAAGCGCGAAGTCGTGATGACATTCTGGTCACCCGTTATTTCTTGGATAATGGCATTGATGAGAGTTGATTTTCCAACGTTGGTTACCCCAACGACATAGACATCGCGTCCCTTACGGTAATGCTCGATTTTATCAATGACTTCCTTAATGGCATGTTTGTTTTGGGCTGAAGTCAGAACGACATCTACTGGACGAAGTCCTTCTTCGTGAGCACGTTCCATAAGCCACTGGCTAATCTTGCCCGGTTTAACAGACTTGGGCAGGATATCTTTCTTATTTCCAACCAAGAGGACATCATTGCCCGATACAAAGCGTGGCAAGCCAGGGATGACAGAGCCATTAAAGTCAAAGATATCAATGACATTGACCACCAAGGCATCACTGTCACCCACCTCGTGCAAGAGCTTGAGGAAATCATCGTCCGTCAACTGGACATCTGTGATTTCATTGTAATGACGAAGACGGAAACAGCGTTGGCAATAAACTTCGCCAGTCTCCAACCCTTTTTCAAGTGCCGACTGGGGAGTAAATCCAAGACCAGCCTTGTCTGTCGTCTGAATGGCTGCTCCACAACCAATACAGAGAATTTCTTCCATAGTTAGATTCCTTTTTTATATGTAATCGGTCCGTACTTTTCAGTGATTTTTCGCATGACACGGCGCTCGCGAACTCGGTTAATCTGCGTTTTGATAGAGTCATGTTGGACCAAGGGCTTGACCAAGATCGAGCGAATACCTGCACGGTGAGCTGCTCGTATATCCGTCATAAGTTGGTCGCCGACCATGACCACTTCATTTTTCTCATAGTGGAATTCCTTCATGGCACGGTCAATCCCAAAAGTGAAAGGCTTCAAGGCCCAATAAACGTAATCAATCCCAAACTTCTCAACTGCGCGTTGTACCCGTTTTTTGGTATTATTTGAAACAACAATGATGCGAATACCTGCATCACGAAGGTCATGTAGCCATTGCTTCATCTCTGGCGTCCCATCAGGGTTGTTCCAAGCAATGAGGGTATTGTCCAAATCGACCAAAACAGCCTTGATCCCCTGCGCCTGCAGACTTGGGACTGTCAGATCATAAACTGCTTCCACAGCAAAATCTGGCATGTAATTTTCAATCGCCATTCTGGCTCCTTTTCTTTTTAATTTCTAGCAATATTCTTTAAATATTGGGCTAAGACTACCCATAAAATGAGACTAGCTATCAAAATATAAATCCAAGCATTTGGTTCATCTGCAAACGGTAAGGGAACATTCATTCCGAAGAATCCTGTAATAACCGCAAGGATAGCTAGTAAGACTGAGATAATGGTCAAAGTTGTCAAATTATCATTTAGATTATTATTTAGGATGTTGTTGTAAGAGGCTGAGAGTTGTTGCAAAACTTGAGAAATCAAGTCTGTCATCGAAACCAACTGGTGCGCTTCAATCATGGCATCGTCAAACTGCTCTCTTTCAACCTCATTAAAATTGCGATAAAGAGCATGCCCTTGGATATGTTCCAAGAGGAGACGATTTTGTTTGGCAGCTGCTGTCAGGTAAACCATACCAGTTTCCAAGTCAGAGAGGGCAAAAAGATTTTTTTTAGTTGTTTTTTGACGAAGAAGTGCACTGATTTCATCCTTACCTTTATCCATCTCTTCAATCACTGGATAGTAAGCATTACTTATAATCTCTAAACTGGCAAAAAGAAATTTGTAGATTGAAACAACTTCATGGCTTTCAAGGTAGGTTGCCATACGTTTAATCACATAACTATTCTTGTGATTGCTAATTGTAATCAGCCGTTGTTTTTCAACGATAAAGGTCATCGGAATCGCTTCATAATATTCTTTATCTTTTTCTAAATCAAGAACATTATAAATGAAGGTTACCGTTCCCGTTTCACGGTGATAGTCCATGTGGGCACGCTCATTTCTATCCAGAGCATACTCGATAGTTTCCTTGTCCAATCCATAGACATCCGAAAGGTCTTCCATGTTTTTGATCTTGTCTACATCAAGATCTATCCATGTACAATCGTGACCTAATTTTTTCTCTACAAATAGCATACTCTCTCCTTTACCAAACTCCTTCTATTGTACCATAAATCTGCTAAAATAGCCGGCCTATTCAGTACGAGATAGATTGCTGACGACGGTGATATTGCGATTGGGAACAAAGTGAAGGGCTTGATCATCACCTCGCAGTTGCGTTGTACGGATCCCTACGCTAACGACCTTTCCAGAAACGGTAATCGGTCCATTTGTGAGAACGACTTCATCACCCACATCAAGCTGGCGTTCAAAAAGAATGAAGAAGCCATTGATGACATCAGATAGAAAGCCTTGCGCCCCCATACCAATGGCCACCCCAGCAATCCCCGCACCAGCAAGGAGGCTAGAAACTGGCAGTCCTAAAATAGACAGGATACAGTAGAGCAAGAAGAAATAAAGAATGTAGTTAAAGACATTCTCCAGCAAACGCGAGATGGTCTTTTGCCTTCCTGCATCTCGATTTGAAAATTTAAGTGAGGGCTTGACAATCTTTCGTACAGTCGCATGAAGCATCTTTTTAGCTATATAAAATAGTAAAAACAAAATCAAAAGAGAAATCACCTTGGTCAAGAGATTCTCTAATATGGTTGTTAAATCAAGTTTATCAAAATAGCGTTGAAAAAAATCTTGCATATAAAACTCCTTTTTCCTATTATACCATAAAATCGTCCTTCTCTTTTCTTTCATAATTATTCAATTATCGGCCCTTTTTTCAAAATATCACTTGCCTCTATAGCATATTTATACTATAATTATAAACAATACATTTGAAGGAGACTGCTATGAAACGAATCATTAGAGCCTGGACCAAGGCAAGCCTCATCAAACGAATCCTTATTGGAATGATTTTTGGAGCGACATTGGGGATGCTCTTTCCAAACCTTACAGGAATTGGTCTGCTTGGAGATCTCTTTGTAGGCGGACTGAAAGCTAGCGCTCCTATTCTAGTTTTTGCTCTTGTTGCCAATGCCCTTTCCCAGCACCAAAAGGGGCAAAACACCAATATGAAGACGGTTATTTTCCTATACTTGCTTGGAACCTTTGCTGCTGCATTGATGGCCGTTCTAGCTAGTTTCTTACTACCTGTTCAAATCACCCTGACCAGTGCAAATACAGAAGTTGCTGCTCCTGACGGTATCGGTCAAGTCCTCAGCAACCTCTTGCTCAAACTGGTGGACAATCCCTTGAATGCCATTGTTGAGGCCAATTATATCGGAATTCTCTCTTGGGCAGTCGTCTTTGGTCTGGCTATGAGAGAGGCAAGTAAACATAGTAAAGAATTGCTGAAAACCATGGCGGATGTCACCTCTAAAATCGTGGAATGGATTATCAATCTAGCACCCTTTGGGATTTTAGGCTTGGTGTTTAAGACCATCTCTGACAAGGGCATTGCCAGTCTGGCTAACTACGGTGTCCTCCTAGGACTCTTGATTGCTACCATGGCCTTTGTTGCTCTCATCGTCAACCCGCTCATCGCCTTTCTCTTTATGAGGAAAAATCCCTATCCCCTTGTTTTGAAATGCCTACGTGTTAGTGGCATTACAGCTTTTTTCACTCGTAGCTCTGCTGCAAATATCCCTGTCAATATGAAACTCTGCCAAGACTTGGGACTGAATCCTGACACCTACTCTGTCTCCATCCCGCTTGGTTCGACCATCAATATGGCTGGCGCTGCCGTTACCATTAACATCCTGACCCTGGCTGCGGTCAATACACTCGGAATCTCGGTAGACTTTGGGACAGCATTTGTGCTCAGTGTCGTGGCTGCCATTTCTGCCTGTGGGGCCTCTGGGATCGCTGGGGGATCCCTTCTCCTTATTCCTGTCGCTTGTAGCCTCTTTGGGATTTCCAACGACTTGGCTATGCAGGTTGTCGGAGTCGGTTTTGTGATCGGTGTCGTTCAAGACTCCTGCGAAACAGCCCTGAACTCTTCAACAGATGTCCTCTTTACAGCGGTTGCCGAGTATGCTACAAACCGAAAACTTCGCCCCTAGTCTCTGACTCCTCGTTAAATACTTGATTCTATTAGTTTAGGAAATTTTCATGTCCCTCACTCAACGTACGACCAAACTGGTCTTAGCGACCTGTCTCGCTTGTTTTCTCGCTTATTTTTTAGATTTATCATCAGCAGTTTCAGCTGGAATTATCGCTCTCTTAAGCCTCTCCGACACGCGCAGAAGCACGCTGAAATTAGCACGTAACCGCCTCTTTTCTATGCTCCTAGCGCTCGCTATCGGTGTTCTAGCCTTTCAGCTGACGGGCTTTCACATTTGGAGTCTGGGCCTCTATCTGGCTCTCTATGTCCCTCTTTCTTACAAAATGGGCTGGGAAATCGGCATCACCCCTAGCAGTGTCTTGGTCGGTCATCTCTTGGTACAGGAATCTACTTCTCCAGCTCTCTTGCTCAATGAAGTGCTCCTCTTTCTCATCGGGACAAGCTTTGCTCTATTGGTCAACCTTTATATGCCCTCTCGTGAGAAAGCCATCCAAAGCTACCACCTTCAGGTCGAGGAAAAGTTAAAAGACATCCTGCTTCGCTTTAAATACTATCTGTCAAGAGGAGACGGGCGCAATCAAGCCCAACTCGTTGACCAATTAGACAAGCTCCTCGATGAAGCTCTCAAACTGGTCTACCTGGATCACTCGGATCACCTCTTTCACCAGACGGACTACCACATCCACTACTTTGAGATGAGACAGCAACAAAGTCGTATCCTGCGAAATATGGCCCAGCAGATCAATACCTGTCATCTGGCCGCAAGTGAGAGTTTGATCTTGGCCCAGCTCTTTTCTAAGATTGCTGCCCAGCTAAGCCAGACCAATCCTGCTCATGACCTACTTGATGACATCGAACGCTATCTGCAAGTCTTCCGCAATCGGAGTCTCCCTAAAACACGTGAGGAGTTTGAAACCCGTGCCACCCTCTTGCAGCTACTACGCGAAGCCGAAACCTTTATCCAAGTCAAGGTCGATTTTTACCAGAAATATGGAAACTAGAACGCAAAGAACCTCAGAGGAAGTCCTCTGAGGTTCTTTTGTTTTGGATTTGGGAGGACAGCTTGTTTGACCATTCTCCTTTGAATCATCAAGATAGGGATATTTTCTGGAAAACATGAATCCCTAACACGGCTAGCCATACTTAAAAAATCACATACTATTTCATCAGTAAGATTAACTTTCGTAACAATCCAAGCTAGAAGACTTTATACTTTTCTCCCGCATAACCGCAAGGGATATAGCCTGCTTGATATAAAGCATACAAATCATCATAAAATGTTGACTCAGCTTGGGGAACCTCTTTTTTAATGGTCAGGTACCTAGCTATGCCAATGATATCAAATAGAATCTGATCTTTCATGGATGCTACCAGTTTACCTTCCCCGATCAAGTTATCTAATCGTGCTTCAATTTCAGGAATTATTTCCTCTTTTGCGCTAATTCCCAGTGAGTTCCAGTGCTTATAAATGTCACTCTGGTTTTTAAAAAGATAGACACTAAAATCACCATCTTTCTCTAATACAAAATTCTCCCATTTTAAACTATTAATATTCTTCTCCGCTTCTTGCAGTTTCTTTATCTGTTTGATGGGAACAGTCGTTTCTCTGCTTTTCTTTAAAAAGGGGAGTGAAATCAAACTTTTAATAACGTCATCATTTATTTTCATAAATAACCTCTATTTTATATAGGAAAACCGATTTCCTCACATTGTCTCTTCCTGCAACTGTCCACTTTCAACTAGCTTTTTATAGTATCGTTTGCTATACCATTCTCGGTCTGATATCTTTAAATAAACCTTATACTCTTCTGGGTATTTGTGGATATAGTAGGCTTGAAAGATATGGACATTGAACATAAAGGCGATAAAATGAGCTCCAATAACAAACCAAATCGGCAAAAACAAGCCTAAAATGTAGAAATACCACTGAAGAGGGACTTGATACAGCAGATGATAGACCAGCGAAACTGGAAAGAGAACTGCCGTGGTTCCAGCGAGAATTCTGACTAGCTGCTTGAGGATTGACTTTTCCTCTTGATCATTTAGTCTGCGCTTGAGATTCTGGATACTATTGAGAATAATCCAGAAAAAGAGAGCCATACCTATCCCAAGCTCAAGCCAGAAGCCCAGCCATGTATAAGCATCATAGGCCACTGCACTGGCAAAGTACAGTCCTGATATGAAAGCGCAAATGGACATGGCAAAGTAGAAGGGAAAGTAGGTCCAAAGCTGGCTAGTCAAACGTTTTTTGGGCCAAAAAACAAGCACCATTCCTAGATAGGATATCACATATACCGTCAGATTAAAGGGCTTTAGAAAGCTACTCATGTTATGAATCAGCAGTCCTGCTTCCAGAGAAATGATATGAACATCGCTATCTACACTGATAAACTCTGGTATCCCGATTAATACGCCATAGATCAGAATCCCTGAAAAGCAAAATCCAAGAATAATCACTGTAAAGAGGCGGTTGATGATGCCCATATGAATGGGGTTGGGCATCCCTGCGGTCAGAGCAAAATCCCCCTGGGTCACAATTCGCTTACTTCTTTCAAAGTCTGCACCGAAAATACGGATGTCTTTCATTTTTCATCTCCAAATTTCATCTGGCAAAACGCCGTATATCCTTGATAATCTTCCATTTGAGGAGGCCATCACATAGCAACTATCGTAGCAGCTACACCTCGCTTCGTTAAAGATACAGCACTCACTTTCTGGGATTTGACTGTTCTCTAACACCTAGTTACACGTTTCGCTCTCCGGTTCTTTCTTGAACAAGATTTTCCCTTGGCTGTAGAGCTTCATAATCTTTACAAAACGAACGGGATTGTTTTGGTTGTACAACAAAAAGAGCACGAAAAACATTATACCTGCTCCCCAAAAATCATAGCCGCGTTCGATCAGTTGCCCAAATTTTTGAGTACAGTCGTAAAAAACATACAAAAGATAGATAACAAAGGCAAGTATGATGTAACGAGTGATTCGATAGATCGTAGCAGATGCCTCAGCTGGATCAAAGTGTTCGTCCCTTACCATCAAATTATGTGACACTGCATAGTAAAAGACCTTCTCCGTTGTTGGCTGAGCCTTGCGCACATTTTTATAAAGTCCTCGCTCAAGAATTGCGGTAAACAATAGAAACTCAGCCAGCCACAATAGTAACACATAGCTCAAACTGGTCCAATTATAGACACCAATATCCAAGGCTGAAAGGAGGCCATAGAGACCAGGTCCACCTGCCATCAGAAAAATAACCATTTCAGGAATGTAAGCATTGGTCTTATAAGCACCTTCCGTATTGAGTAAAACACTCTTTGGAGCAGCCAAGGCCTCCCCAGTCTTTTGGTCATAGTAAACCGCCTGACCATCGCATTCTCCGATAAAAACCCGACGACGTCTCAGAAAAAACATACTCTACCTCTTTCTATCTCATTCTTTCAAAAAAAGATCTTAGTCCTTCTGCACTTCCTTGATAACAAATTCTTCATCCGTCCCCATACTCACTTCCAGATAGACATCTGGATTGTCATCCGCTCGGCAGATGAGGCTCAGTTTTCTAGCATAAAAGCGGTCCAGGATATCAAATATTCTGGGTAAATTGTTTTGGTTATAAAGAACAAATGTCAAGCCTAATAAAAGTCCTGTTAGGATAATCTTGATAATCTCTCCTCCGATGGGAGTGCCCAACCTCTCTTGGTAATTCCAAATAAAATTATAGGCATAGAAAAATCCAACCAAGGGAACCAGAGAAAGCAATGCTCTTATCCAGCGTGTAGCGTTGCGACTATCTTTTTCACTCATCTCTGCCTCAGCTTCCTTTGTTTCCTCTGACTTTTCCATAAGCGCCAGACAAATAGTTTGAGTAGTCACCTGAGCCCTGTTGACATTTCGATACAAGGCGCGTTCAACAAGGATGGTGATGAAAGCAAACTGCCCTAACCAAATGAGAAGAACACTCCAGAAGGTAGACATGGTATAGGTTCCTTGTATAAACAAGCGGAAGAAGGAAATCAACCCACTACCACTTGATAAGAAGAGAACTACCAATAGGGGGATATGGCGATTCATCCTACTAGACTTTTCTGTATCCAAGAGCTTGCTCTTTGGTGCCTCCAAAAGTTCGTGGGTTTTGCGATCATAATAGATTGCTTTATCATAGTATTGGTTAAAAAATATCCGACGTCTTCCTAAAAACATCTCTTTCTCTTTCTAGTTTCTTTCAGGAAAAGGCGCACATTTCTGACCTTTCCCTTTTGACTTGTATGAAATCAGTCTCTTATCCCATAGATAAACTGTCCTACTAGTATACCATAAACCCTATGACTAGCGTTTGGAAAACAATAAAAGACCACCTCGAGGGTGGCCGTTTATCAGTTCAAACTATTTTACATTAAGTTCCTTCTGGAAGGCTTCCATAGCTTTGAACTGTTCTAGTTCTTTTTCGTTAGCCGGCTGCTTGCCAAGGTATTTGTATTCAAAAAAATCCATTTGTTGGCCTGAGGTAAACCCACTCTCGAACCAAGGTGCGTAGTCAAATGTAGCAGTCAATTTTGCACCAATAATCTTTATAACACATGTTGTCCATAAAGCCTGCTCTTCATTTTTAAAGATTTCTCTCAATTCCCAAGCTAATTTGAAGGTGCGTCTTTCATTTTCTCTAAATTCTGAATTAGGCAACTTATACTTCTTGGGAATAAAAAGATTATAAATATAGTCACTTTTTCCTTCTTCGTTGAAGAAATAGTAGACTTCTCCACCATCAAAAGTCAGGGTAATATTAATAAAAAGATTTTCCAAGCTACAGGTATAGTCTTATGGACACTCTGAGCAATTTCCATCACTTTCTCATTAATCTGTTTTTCCATATGTTCCTCCGGTTTGGTTTATACATTTAAGGACAAGCATGGGATCTAGACTTCCTAATCCGCCTTGAGTTTTTCTTTACAATAATCAACGATATATTCATTAATCCATTTACTCTTATTTTGGAAGTCTCCGAAATCTCGTTTTGCGATCAAGCCTTCTGCCATTTGAAGTGCTTCTTGGTATTGTTCCCGGTGGATCATTAAAAGCATCCCTATTAGATCATAGCCGGCAATCCTTGGTCCATTCTCAACTGTGTAAGCATAAAAATCTTCAAAACTTGCGAACCCACTAATTAGTTTTATGACTTCTTCATGCACTTCTGAGAGCCCCTCGAAAACCTTGGTTTCAACCTTTTCTAAGTCAAGATTCTCCATCGTCCAGTCTTCTCTAACTACCTTATAGGGTAATGATAAGTCATGAACCGTAAAGGCTCCTACTGCTCGAAGACTCATGGGTTCCTGCGAATTGCTCGCCATATCAAAAACTTCCCAAAAGATATCATCAAAAATATATGGCTTGATATAAGGACGAATGATTAGGCGAAACTTATTATCGGGGAAATTAATATCAATCATGTAATGTACGAAATAGTCTCCTACCTTATCAAAAACATTTTTACTTCTTGATTTAAATTTCAATCGCTTGGCAGCATTACGAACTGCTTGTTTAAGATCTTTTTCCAGTTGTTGATCTATTTTTGAAAATTTCACCATTGAATTACCTCACTAATCTGATTTTATTCTTCTTATCCAAGCAAACTATTTCCCATTATGTTCCTTCTGGAAGGCTTCCATAGCTTTGAACTGTTCTAGTTCTTTTTCGTTTCTTGGTTCAAATCCTAGAAATTGATATCTGAAAAAGTTCATTCGAGCAGTTGGTCCAAAATTACTTTTCAACCATGGAGCGTAGTCATATTCTACTGAAAGCTTGTTATTTTCATCCAAATGGATGATACAAATATACCAATCTGCCAAGTCATTTTCAATAAACACTCTTTTCAGATCTTCTGATTTTTTAAATAAAACCTTGTTTTCGCTTAAAACATCCATCATCGATAGACCAAAATCTTCTGGCATTTCAAGATGGTAATGATAGTGATTTTTACATTTAAAATAAAAATATGCTTCACCACTATAGGTCTTGTCCATCTCGATTACAATATACAAATCATCCCACTCAACTGGAATCATATCGTTGGCTTGATGCACAATTTCGATAATTTTTTCATTTATTTGTTTTTCCATTTTATCCTCCGGTTAGATGTATTTTCCCCGTCTCTAGTATCCTTTATCTGTGAATGGTACCGTGTTCTTACTGATAGGTCACCAACATAAAAACGAGGAGCAAGACAAACAAGGCTAGGCTAATCAAGAGGGTCACCATTTTTACCAAGCGGTTGTTCTGCCAGTAGACTGGTTTTCCGATATTGCTGGTCGCATCCATGGAAAAGAGTTGGCTTTGGCGAGGTTGGATGAGAACCAGGACAACCAAGGCGACGGCTAGGATTATGCCTATAATCATCAAAACTTCCATCATTTTCACCTCAAGATTCCTAATAATGTAAAGATCAGGGTAAGAAGGATGAGCAAGCCGAGTAAAATGGAGAAGATTTTACTGATCTTTTCTCCTCGGCTAGGCTTTTCTTTCTTAAGCGCTCCTTGCTTTAACTCTTCCATGCGTCCTTCGACATCCTTGTAAAATAAATCTTTTTTAGTCATGTCCTTCCTCTATTATCCTTTCCATCCTCTCTTGGTAAGTAGCCAAGTCCACATAGTTGGCATGACGACCTTGATGTTCAAGGGCTTGGCCCATCTTGTCAAGACTGCTGAGAGCTTCTTGAATCTTCGCAATCATGTCTCCAACAGCCTGCACATCAAAGAGGTGTTCTGGAGCTGTGTAAGATCTGTTATGAGCTGTCTGATCAAAGGCTAGGATGAGCATATTGTGCTCGAAGGCTTGACGGACAGCATCCAAAAGCTCGTTTCCGTAATTGATGTCTAGATAGAGGTCAGACAGCTGATAGAGTTCTCGAATCTTTTGCGGACTGGCGTTTTGATAGAGAACGACATTGGGATAGGAAAGCAAGGTCAGCAACTTGGACGACATTTCAGTCACTGCCGCGATTCGGAAGGTCACCATTTGCAAGGATTCAATCAGGGTTTCGATATGCTCGATCTGATCTGAGTTGGTAACGATCAAGGCATCTGGTCGAACGAAGTTTTCTCTTTTGAACTGATAATGATAACCTAGATGGACAAACTTGTCATGATAGGCTGGGTTGGTCAAGGCCAAGGCCTTTTCATAGGTAGCCTTGTCTGGTATGAGGATCTGCTTGGCTCTCAGCCCCTCTTGCTCCAAGAGCAGCTGCATATTCCCAGGAAGACAATCATCTAGCGGTTCTTGCCAAACTAAGATATCCTGTCCAGTCTTGTCTGGATAATGGTATGAGACCAAGAAAGAGGTGGCGAGTGTGTTAAAGAGAAGGTGGCGAGTGTCGATTCCCAAGTCTTGCAAAAAGAAGATCGTGAACTCCACTCGATTTTTAAAATGGCGCAGGGCTTGTCCGGGCAAGGTTAGGAGGATATCGCCTGTCACATGGTTTTCTAGTACAATTTCCTGTCCCTTTGCATCCTGGTACTTGGTCAGGATAGCCTGTCCATCTGCACTATAGGTGGTCTTGGCAAAGCAGGCTCCGTATCGGTTATAGTGGTCTGCTTGGTAGATGCGACCGGATAGGTCCTTCCAGTCGACTTGCTTGACCAGACGGGCCTGAGGAGCATCCACATAGCGAATCACGCCCCTCTCCCGAGAATCCTCTAGGATATGCGCCGACTGGTTATTGCCCGCAATCTCCCAAAACTCAGGTACGGCTACTTGGTTGAAATAAAGAGCTTTTCCCAACTCGTAACCTAAATAGTAGGTAAAGGGAGAAAGAATCCCATCTGGGAGAAAGCCATCTGGCTCGATCACAACCGTGACATAGGACAGACCAGCAACTTCTAGACTTTCATGTAAATCTCGGCTTTCCTGGCCATATTGATCAAATAGTTGAATCATGCAGGACCTCCTCTATCGTTTTCTTCCACTTGTCCCTTACCTTATCTGTTAAAAATTCTCTCGCTAGGTCATAAGATGCTGTTCGCATAGCTGGCAAATGATTTTCCTGATAGAGCTGGCAGATCTTTTCCGCGAAGGCCCTTTTAATTTCCATTTCAACATGGTCATCCGAACTTGGAATCAAGTAGCCATTTTGACCGTCCTGGATAAAGGTCTGGTTGCCATAAGGCACATTAAAACCAATCAGGGGCAAGCCTGAACCAACTGCCTCCATCAAGGTCAGACCAAAGCCTTCACTGGTTGAGGCTGTCAGATAGACCTCGTACTGGGGATAGATCTGAGCCAGGTCTGCATGCCCTTTGAGCTGGATATAGTTCTCCGCTTGGTGAGCCATGATGATTTCCCTTAAAAGGGACTCTTCACCCCCACTGCCATAAATGTCAAGGGTAAGCTCTGGAAGGACTTGATTTGCTTGGATAACCGCCTTGACGAGCCAGTCGATGTGTTTTTCCTTGGCCAAACGCGAAGCAGTAATGAGAGAAAAGGGCTTGCGTTCCCTAGCAGGCTCCGTCAGCTGATCAATGCTCCCAACTGGAATCGTGACGATTCGTGGACGATGCTGACTGTACTGGGCAAATTGACCTTCGAGAACTTCCTTCTGCCGATCCGTAGACACGATAAAGCAATCGACCTTGTCCGCATTTGTAAACTGATACTCATAGTAGTTGTTCCAAAGGAGATAGTCTTCGTTACTAGCATTTTCACTATAGTGCTCTGCGTGGACGACAACTGCTAGATGGGCCTTCTGTGCTTCTTCAAAAACAGCCTGACCAATCCCTGTTTCCCTGTCCAAGATGACCAGATCAGACTTGCTCAAGTTCAAACTTTGCATAAAATAGCGCATAAGAGCTGGCTTTCCGTACAGAATCCGGTCCTTAAATCGATAGACCTCTTCCTGTCCTTCAGTCAGCAAGATATCGTAAGCGGTGCTGCCATCTTCATTGAAAAAGCTTCGTTGATAGAGTCTAGCCACTTGGTCTTTGGGCGCGAAATATTCTGTACAGTAGCGTGTGTAGGAGAAATAATCCTTGCGAATCAAGTTCCCCCCAAATACATACTCTGCATGTTGTACTAGATTCTTAGCCGAGTCTACCAAGTAGCAGGTCACAAACTTGTCCTCGTCAGAAAAGTAGACACGCAAAATCTTGCCATCCTGCTCCCTATGACTCTCAAGGCCACCGAAAGAGGCTAAGACCTCATCAACTGTAACACTGGTCGGTGCTAGCCTGATATCTGTAAAATGATTGTAAAGCCAGATTACCTGATCATCCGCAAAGCCGATATTGGCCGTTAAATGCTGAATATTGTCCGCTAAAATCAAGTCTGTAAAGATAAACTTAGATGCTAGGTCTAAACTTCTAAAAATCCCTGCTCGGTAGGCCTGGGCATATTCGACACCGCTGCTCGCCCAACCGATTCCTAGATTTATATTGTAAATTGTCATATGATCCTCTTTTTATGGAAAATGGGTGAGAATCTCACCTTTGGGCGTTACTTCCACAATCCCCATGAGAAGATTGCGTACCATATCTGTACGGATTTGTTGCTTCATGGTTTCAAAGCCAGCATAGGCCTCCTGATAGTACTCCACGATAGGGTTCTTTTGAGAAGCAGACTGGCTCCCGATTGCTAGACTGAGCTGTTGCAGGTAGTCGACTTGCTCAACCCAGTTGTCATCAATAGCCTTGAGCATAGATATTCTCAGAAAAGAATCATAGAGCTGGTGAGATTGAAGAAGTTCCTTTTTAGCCGCGATTTCCTTGGCTATTATTTCCTCTATCAACTCCCGAATCTGATCTGCATCAGCTAAATCCAAATCAGCTGGTAATTCTCTCATCCCAAAGCTAATATTGGTCACGATGAAGTGAAAGAGCTCTTGGGGGCTACTATAGGCTTTTTCTGAGATTTGTTTGGTATAGTCTGCCAATATATCCTCAAGGATATGCTCTAAATCACGGCTCCCATCCAGCAAACGATCTCTTTCTTTGTAGACCATTTGGCGCTGGATATTGACACTTTCCGCATACTCTAAGGTTTGTCTGCGCGCTGAGCGACTGGCACTATCACTAGCCTCTTGGGCTTTTCTGACGAGGTTGCGGTACTTGCGAGCCTTAAGTAGGATGGGTTTGCTAATATCTTCCACTTGGTAGTCTTGATACAGGTCGTGAACCCAAGACGGTCCAAACTTTTTGATCACATCATCTTCAAGCGACACGAAAAATTGAGACATTCCTGGATCACCCTGGCGGCCAGAACGACCTCTGATTTGCAGGTCAATCCGTCGGCTCTCCATCCGCTCGGTACCAATCACAATCAGACCACCCAATTCTGCGACTCCTGGACCGAGTTTGATATCTGTCCCTCGACCTGCCATAGAAGTCGCAACGGTTACTGTCCCTATCTGTCCAGACTCTGCGATGATTTGGGCTTCACGCGCCGCATGATTGGCATTGAGGACATTGTGGGAAATCCCCTCTCGCAAGAGCAAGGATGAGTATAGCTGGGACATTTCAACAGAACCGACAAAGATCAGGAGTGGATTGCCTTTGGCGTGGTAGGTCTTGATAGCTTCGAGAGAGGCATAGACTTTCTCAGGGAGGGTCACATAGAGATTGTCCGGATGGTCTATTCGCCTAAGTGGGCGATTGGTTGGGATGCGAATGACAGCCATATTGTAGGTTTCGAAAAACTCTTTTTCTGCAACCTTTCCCGTTCCTGTCATACCTGAGATTTTGCGAAACATTTTAAAGAGACTCTGGTAGGTGATTGAAGCCATGGCTCTGGTTTCAGGAGAAAGCTTCACATGTTCCTTGGCTTCGATGGCTTGATGGAGACCGCCTTGAAGCTTGGTCATTTCCATCAAGCGCCCTGTTCCCTTGTCTAACAAGACCATTTCTTGCCCTCGAACCAGGTAGTCCTTGTCCTTGGTAAAGAGCGTATGAGCTCTGAGAGCATAGACTAGATGCCGAACATAACTGGCGTACTCTTCCTTGTAGAGATGATCGATTCCTAGGAATCCTTCAACCGTCTGGGCCCCCTTTCGGGTCAACCAAACTTGGTCTTTTTCTTCCTTGTAGATGTAGTCTTCTCCGTCAACCAAGGTCGTCACTAGGGTATCAATCATCCCATAATAGTTAGACTGGACGCGGGGAGAACCTGCGATAATCAAGGGAGTTTGGGCACTATCGAGTAGAATGTCATCGATTTCATCGATGATAACATAGTTAAAGGGAGGCAGGAATTTCCCCTCACGAGTTGAGGCAAGATTGTCGTTGAGATAGTCAAAGCCCAGGACACTATTGGTCGTGTAGACGATGTCTGAGGTGTAGATCTTTCTTTTCTCTTCGGCAGTCAAGTCCTCTTTTGGATCCTCTGAAAAGGGCAGACCGACAGTTAGACCTAAAAATTGGTAAACTGGGCCCATTTCGCTTGCATCCCGTCTAGCCAGATAGTCATTGGTCGTGACCAGCATGCTGCCTTTTCCCGTTAGGGCATTGAGGTAGAGGGGCATGGTTGCAGTCAAGGTCTTGCCTTCACCCGTATTCATCTCAGCCACATTTCCTTGGTGGATCACAATGGCTCCCATGACTTGCACATCATAGGGAAAGAGACCCAAGACCCGTTTATCGGCCTCACGAACAAGGGCATAGGCTTCTACCAATAGCTCATCCAAGGTTGCTCCCTGAGCAAGGCGCTGGCGAAACTCCTCTGTCTTTGTAGCCATTTCCTCATCACGGAGAGCTGCCATCTCTTCTTTGAGGGCGTTGATTTGGCTTAAAAGTTTCTTGACCTTTCTCAGTTGTCTTTCTTGATACAAACGATTAAACAACAGCATCCTCCTTAATAGAAAACGAAACAAAGTCAAGAGCCTCAAAACCTGCACTAATCAAGGAAAGGCGATAGGTGTAGGCCGTTTCAGGATAGGTGAAGCTAAAGGAAAATTGTCTTTCAATCTTCTCCTCGATAATTTCTTCATAACGGTTTAAAAAGGTCAGTTTGAGATAGAGGCCATTGGCCGGTTGAACCTGCATCTTCATAGATAGACGGTAGATGTAATTTTTCTTGAGAAGAGGGAGGCTAGGTTGACTTCTAGTAGCCTGGTAGTTGACACTAGAATACCAGGTTTTAAGGGTTTCACCTGAAGCCAGCAAAGGGTTTTTCAGTGTAACATGACCGTCCGCATGATGGGTGATCTGGCTCCCGTAAAGATAAGTGGCTCCCATCTCGCCCCACCTAATATCCTCTCTCTTGATGATAATCATGTCTCACCTCTTCCGTATTCTTCTAGTATCATCTTGTAAAAATGAATAAACCAGGCAACGTTTGTTCCTGTATCATCATTGTGTCGACCTGCTGTCCCTTTGGACAAAATCTTAGCTCCTGTCTGGCAAAGAGTCTCCACTAGCTGGTCATAGGCACCACTATCCATATCCTCGTCCTTCATGTAAGAAAGACCAAAGGTCGTCTGGGAAAAATCAGCTTGTTCAAATCGGGTCCAAAAACGTTGATCCAAGTCCTTCATGTCTTTCTGACTCACTCCTCCAGTCTGAAGGTGCAAGACATCAAAGCTAGTTGGAAAGACTCCTGGCGCCTCTAGTCGGCCCCGCTGTGCGATGGTTCCTAGATTGGTCAAGGGTTTTCCGACTACAATCCCCTTGGGTTCAAAGTAGGCTCCGTAGTAGAGGGCTGGGAAGGTTCCCATTGACAGCCCAGATAGGATCAAGTCACTTCTATCCAAGCCTAGATAGTCCAGATAGTGTTGGATTGTTGCTTGTATGCTGTCTTCCAACTCCCCAGTTCCTAGGTAAAAGGCTCCTCCTTCTAATCGAGGGTCCGAAAAGAGGAGAAAGGGGCATTGGAGATTCTTCATCATCCAGTAACCCTCAAAACCTTCCGCCGGACGATAACCTGAGAAATAGACCGCTAGAGGTGGCTTGAAATCCCCTGGGTGAAAGAAATAGTTGATTTCCTCACGTTTTTTGTCATGCAGGATATTGCCTCCGAGAACAAATTTTCCAAACTGTTTCCGGCTCCAGCGTTGGTGGAGATTGCCGATGTTGACCTTCCCTTGACCACGCGCTTCAAGAGAAATGCTCAGATAAGCATCATAGTCTTGCTCCACTATGATTGCTGAGGCAAAGTCTGCTTCCTCAAAGAGAATGTCCTGTCTAATCTCTGAAACGGATCCTGCTGGGATTTTTCGCAAACGCAAGCGCAAGTCCACTGGTCCACTCTTTTCATATTCGAGCCAGAGTTCGATTGGCGAATGGGCTTGGACAGACTGATTATAGGCCCAAGAGACTAGCTGGGTATAGGTCTTGCCAAAGTCTCCTTCCAGCTCCAGATATTCAAATCCTTGATAAGAGATAGAGCCTTGGAAACTCGGGTGAATCCGTATCGTAGCTGGACTCAGCTTGTCCCCATAACCACCTTCAAAGAGAGAGGTGGAGAGGTCTCGAACAAAGCCCTGTCGGTCTGACAGGTCCATCGCTTGCATGCAGTGCTGTTTGATGAGGTTCTGAATGTTTTTATCCTGACTTGTAAACTGTTCTGGATAGAAAACCGTATAGGGTTCCAAGCTAGATGCAAAAGGCAACAAATCTACTAGATAAGCCCCATCCGTGAGAATGACAGCATGAAAGTGATCTAGATCATTCTCATCCATGATTTCCTGGATGGCAGACGGTGTGTTGGGAGGAACATGATACCAGTCTAGTTGGGCTGGTAGGGCAAGTGCATCTCGCCAATCCTCTGGACCGATTTGCAAGATCTTATATTTCTTTTCCATGAGTCACCTCCTCCAACCACTTTTCTAGCTTGATCAGGAATTGCTCCCCAGTGTGTTCCTTTATCTTTTCGATGGAATGGATCAGAGAATCATTCCACACCTGCAGGCTATCGAGATAGTAATGGGCAGCTTGAGCAAAATCGGCAGTATTTTCCAACAGATAGCCATTCTTCTGATGGCTGACATACTCTGTTTTGACCCTATTGATTTGAGGGATACCAGCACTAATCCCCGCGATCTGAGTATAAAGAAGAGGCTGACTGTTCAAATCGACAATCAAACGAACAAATTCCAGCTGCTTGATTAACTCCGATTCATCCTTCATATTGACAAACGAATAGCGCTTGCTCTGATGGCGATTGTCCTCAAGCGGATTTTCAGCTCCTTGGTAATCAACTTCCTTCTCCAGTTCCTGGTCTTGAAACTGCTCTGCAACCATCTCAGAAACACGTATTTCCAGCTGTTTCATTTCTTCTTGACTAGCAGCAAAGGCTCCAAAGACCAACTCCGTATCCTTGTTTTCAGAAAGGAAATGCAAGACCTGATAGAGCGCTTGGGCCTCTATCCCCTGCTCAAAGTCCAGTTGATAGTAGAGGATTGACTCCTTCCGAGTCTGACTCTTTCCCAGCTCCAAGCGGGTATCGAAAGGCGATAAATGACGAAACTTCGTTGCTTGTTCTGGAAAGACAGACTGAGCCAAGCGCAAGGTGTCCTCTCTGTCGACTAGAACAAGATCCACCTTATCCAGCAGACCTGCCAACTGAGGTAATTGCTCTTGAGGATTTCGTCCGATAAAAAGACTGAGAACCTTGGTGGTTTGGTGAGGCAATCGAGCTAAAAGGAAAGCATTGTGCTGGTCACATGCAGGCAGAAAATAGGTCGCTCCTTCCTCAGGGAGTTGAGCTATTTTCTTCTCAAAAAACTCCGCAATCAAATCTCCCATATCTCGGTAAGCCTTTTTTTGGAAGCGAAAAGCAAAGATAGGATTGACCTCGATACGGCCCCCATCTTGCAAATACTCTCTAAACTGCCACAGTCCCTTGGGATTGAGGTAGTCTTGGTAGAGAGCCTGACCATCTTCGTAGTAAATGACACTGGAGACAAACCCCCGATCATCCATCAGGTAGTTGGCGGACAAGAGCCCATTTTCCTTGAAATACTGAATCGTACTGATGAAACCTTCTATCCCATGCTCCACCTGAGCATAGGGCTTGCCATTCTTCAGCACCAGAATAGTAAAGGGACTGTAAACAAACTCGCAGTCCTCTTCCCACTCAATATCTCTGACCTGCAAGACCTGTGATCGAATCTCGTGAAAATCCTGTAATTCATCAAAAAGGGAATCGACCTGTACTTCTAAAATACCTTGGCGATGGAGAAAATAGCGAAGATGAGGCTGATAGGACAAAAGGAGGATCTGTGCAGGAATCCCTTGGTGTTGCATCAGACGAATCTGATTGAAGGTGTCATCAAATTCTAGCTTAAAATGAGAAAAATACCAGGGTGTCAAATCAGCATGCCAGGGACGCTCCTTGCCATACCAAGCTGGGATAAAGTAATACATCAAAACCTCCTAGAATAGTGGCCGATACCTTTCATTTAGTCGGAGCGCCTGCAGTTCATCGTGAATCGTAAACAACATACCACTCAAAATTAAAAAGAGTCCAGGAATCATGCTGACTTTTAACAGACTCTCATCCTTCAAGACAAACAAGATCGGAAGTCCAGCCAAGGTAACGTTAAAGACTGCACCTATCAGAGCAAATCGCAGAACCAAGCGATTAATAAAGCGACTGGTATCCTCACCAGGATAGACCCCGTAGATGTAATCTCCTGATTCCTTCATCCGATCTGCGATCTGTTGACCACTCACATTGATAAAGGCAAAGGCAATGCTAAAGACAAAGAGGATCAGGATATAAGCGTAGATCCACAAGGGTTTCCCCATCGCATACTGCTCCAGTATGGCAGGGTAGAGCGGATTGCCCTTATCCAGATGTTGAAGCAAGATCAAGAGATAAGAAGGCAAGCCCATGAGACTCATCACATACATATAAGGCATGCCACCTGCAGGATTGAGCATGATTTCCAGATAGGAATAGCGTTTAAAGCGAGAATGAAGCCCGATTTTATTGATAGGGATGCGGTATCTAGCTCTGAAAAAGAGAACGACGAGATAGGTAAAGAGGACACCAAGCACTACCAATAGGAAAAGCAGCCGAGGAGATATCTTATGAACTTGGACCGATTGGATGATGTCCTGAGGGAGTGAAGCCACCATACTCGCCAATAAAATAACGATTGGGCCTCCAACTCCGATAGACGCATTGATGTCTGACAGCCAAACTAAGAAGAAGGTCCCCGCAACCAAAAGGCTGGTATTGAGGAGAAAGACCAAGAAGGGATTGTAGGGAGCTTGGACAGGGAGGTTTGTAGTCAAGGCCAAGGCCTGAATCAAGGCAATCCCTAACGTCAAGTACATTTTCCGTCTATCCTGAACTTCCGAAGAAACTGAGTTTAAGCCCAGTTTCTTTGAAAAGGAAAACATCTGCCACAAGATCATAGCTGACATCCAAGGTGAAAGCCCGATGGAAAAGAGAGAGAGGCTGCGAAGATTTCCACCAGTCAGGGCTACTGAAAAGTCCAGATAGGCTGCGCTTCCTCCGAGAAAATCCCGACTATTGAGATCAACAAAAGGAAGAGCCAGACGACTCCCGAGCACATAAATAAAGAGCAAAAACAGGGTGCGCATCCCTTTTTTTACCGCTATTGATGAACGAAATTCTTTCACTAGCTCCTCCTTTTCATTTTATCTTTCTGTCCTGTCACACGAGGCCAATCCAGCCTTTTTATCTTAGCACATTCAAATCTCTATCTCAGTTTTCATGAGTTTTCTCGTTCAGATAAGCCTTCAAAGTAGCCACCATTTCTTCTGGTCTTTCTGCTGAGAAAATACCTGCATAGGCACTTTCAGGCAGTTCCCGCGACTGGGTATTGTCAAAAGTCAAGATTGGTTTCTCAAAGCGTGAAATATAGTCATAAACAACACTCAACTTGTCATCGTGGTTAATATCAAGGTAGACATCTGCCTGCTGGATCAGTTTCTCAACCAAGAGGGGAAAGGTGTTGGGATAGAGAGTCACATTTTCAAAACGTGACAAGAGCATGAGTTCCGGTGCCATCGTCGTATAGGCTGCAATGTAGAAATGCACCTCTGGCAAGGCTTGAACCAGATAGTCGATTTTCTCAAGATGCCAGGAGTTAGTCAAATTAACACAAGACATAGCTGGCTGATAGACTGTGACTGGATAGTCAATTCCAGCCTGACGCCATTTTTCAGTAATGACCGACCACTCCATCAGATGATAGTACCACCAAACCTCACGCAAACGCCCAACCGAATGAGTGTTCCAAGGTTTGTCTTGAGAAAGGAAATGCAAGATGGCTGGCAGGGGCTCTAGGGGAATCTGGAAGATGAACTCATGTCCATGTGAGGCAGCCCCACTATCAAAACCAATCTGGAAATTATAGTTCTGATCCAGAGGAGCATAGCTGTCATGAAAGAGCATATTGAGGATGGACTGGTCTCCTTCACTCACATGTTGGTGTTCCCGCTCCGTCAACTCAACTAGCTCTTGTCTCACAGATTCTGCCCGCCATTTTTTGTTATTGATCAAGAGTACACCTGCATTAAAACCAACCCCAACTCCAAAACAAGATGGCGCGGCAGCCAGGTAGTTTTCTCCTAAGTCCATTTCAAAGAGAGCCGTCAAATCAGCTGTCACTACCAAATCACTGTCCAAGTAAAGAACCTTGTCCTCTTCGACAAAATCAGGAATAAAGTAACGGGCAAAGGTCATATGATTGATATGGGGCAGTTTGTTGCTCCAGTTCATCTGAAACTGGGCGCCAAGCATCTTGACATCCACTAATTCACCGCCCATTTGCTCTACTATCGGTCTGAGAGCGCGGAACCACTCCTGAGGAATATCCTGATTAAAGATATAGACCTTGACATGGCTATTATGGTAGCAGAGAGACTTGAGCGCTGTTTCAATCTGGCGAATATAGGCATAATCTCCTGCGAGAACAATTGTTTTTTTCATTTAGTTTCCTTCAGTTTACAACGACTGCTTCTTTGATTCCAAAAGCGTGCGGATAGACTCGATCATTTGATCTACGGCTGCTGGTGAGTATACGTGACTGTAACCACTCGAGTCATGACTAGTGGTTTCAAAAGCAAATATAGGGATTTCTCTTTGCTGCACCTCTTGGATAATGTTTGCAATTTCATCCTCATGATTGATATCCAAGTAAAAGTCAATCTTTTCCAAGACTTTTTTGACATTCATGGGATTAAAGTAAGGATAGAGTCGTACATTCAGATACGATTGCAAGTTCATGATTTCCGGCGCAAAATTGGTATGAGCTAGGATAGAGAACTCTACATCGGGCAATTCTTGGATCAGGTGTTCGATTTGCTCTATGTGACACGTATTGGTAAAAATAGCGGTCGCATACTGGGGAGCTTGAACTAAAGATGCCAATCCTTTATGGAAATCACATTTTTTCATGACAATATCAGACCACTCTAGTCCGTAGTAAAACCACCAGTCCTCCCTAAAACGGTTGAGGTTGATTTGGTACCAAGGCTTGTCCCCTGTATAATGGATAATCTGGGCTGTCTTCTCAGTAGCAAGAGAATCCCTATACCAAGAATCCATCTGATAATTTCGAGCCACTGTATCCATACCAACCATAAAATTATAGGTAGCTGGCAGCGATTTCCAACGACCTTCAAACAGGTGATTTAACACGCCCTGATCGCCAAAAACTTGATCATGCAGTTGGTCTGTCAAGCTCAACAAGTGCTCCGTCACCTTTTCTTGACGCCAGAGAGCCACATTAATCAGCAAGACACCTGCATTAAAAGTGCTAGGAACTAGCGCATCTGCGACAGCAGCTACTGGCCAGTCTGCCATATCTTCTAAAAAGAGTTGATCTAGGTTTGATCTAACGATAATATCCGAATCTAGATACAAGGCTAGATCTTCGCTAACAAACTGAGGAATAAAATAACGAAAGAAAGTTGCATAACTTAAGTGAGCTAGTGGCAAACTATACTCTTTCAAACCTTGATGACTAATCTTGACATTGACGATTTTTGAGGCTATAGGTTCTAAACGTCTCTCCATGAGCTGAAACCATTCAGATGGCAAATCATCATTGAAAACATAAAAAGTCACTGCTCGATTATGGGCGCAGATTGACTTGATTGTTGTCTCAATCTTGTCCATATAAGCATTATCACCACCGAGTACAATGGCTTTTTGAAGCTCTTTTTTCATTTCGTCCCCTTTTCTTTTCACATTCTTTTGGCTACTTTTCTTCTACTATAATTCTGATTTTTTCGATGATTATCTCACCTTCCTATTATACCTTTTCCCCTAGTTTATTTCAAACTCAAAAGAGGATTTTCCCCTTCTCGCATATAGAAAAAACCTTTGAAAAATCATGTTTTCAAAGGTTTTCCATTTCACTATTTATTCATTGATTTTTATATCTTATCAATGACTTTCTTGATCGTCATTCTGACTCTTCTTGGCAAGAAGGCCGATACCTGTCACAGCTGTCAATGCTCCCAATAAAGCAGATGCTACCGAAGTCGACGCTCCTGTATTTGGCAAGACTTGTTTCGGCTTGCTTGAAGCGGATTGACCTTGGCTTGCAATGCTGGCCATTGAGAGAGAGGTGCTTGTTGAAGTAGATACCAGAGCACTTGCTGACGCAGATCTACTAATAGAATCTGAAGTCGAAAGACTAGTGCTAATCGACGTTGACTCGCTCGCTGACATGCTTGCTGAAACCGAAGCACTTTCTAGAATCGATTCGCTGGCTAACATGCTAGCTGAGAGTGATGCGCTCGTTGAAGTAGATTCGCTCACTGATGTACTTGCTGAGATCGAAGCACTTTCCAATGCTAACTCGGCTGCTAGCATACTTGCAGAAGTTGAAGTACTTGTTGAAGCGGATTCGCTGGCGCTCACTGACACAGATTGGCTTGAGCTTACAGATGCTGACTCACTGGCGCTAGCTGAAGCTGATTGACTTGAGCTTGCTGATGCGGATTGACTCAAGCTTACA
>NZ_KV802731.1:96806-97746 GCF_001810825.1 Streptococcus sp. HMSC076C08
TTGACTAGCACTCACCGATACGGACTGGCTTGCGCTGACTGAAGCGGATTGACTTGAGCTCACAGATGTGGATTGACTCGAGCTTACTGAGGCGGATTGGCTGACACTCGCTGAGGCTGATTCGCTGGAGCTTACTGAGGCAGATTGACTCGAACTTACTGAGGCAGATTGACTAGCACTCAATGATGCAGATTGACTCGAACTCAATGATGCTGACTCACTTGCGCTGGCTGAAGCCGATTGACTAGCACTCAATGATGCAGATTGGCTCGAGCTGACTGAGGCCGATTCACTTGCACTCAATGATGCTGATTGGCTCGAACTCGTTGACGCTGATTGACTAGCACTCACGGACGCTGATTGGCTCGAACTCAATGAAGCGGATTCGCTGGCACTTGCTGAAGCGGATTGGCTGGCGCTGACTGAAGCTGATTGGCTAACGCTGACTGATGCCGATTCGCTTGTGCTTACTGAGGCTGATTCGCTGGCGCTCGCTGAAGCTGACTCACTTGTGCTTACCGATACAGACTGACTAGCGCTCACTGAAGCGGATTGGCTCGCGCTTACTGAGGCTGATTGGCTCGAACTTGCTGAAGCGGATTCACTTGCACTCAATGATGCCGATTGACTTGAGCTTACTGATGCAGATTCACTCGAACTTACTGATGCTGACTGGCTTGAGCTTACAGACGCTGACTGACTAGCACTTACCGAAGCGGAATGGCTGGAGCTTACAGACACTGATTGACTTGAGCTTGCTGAAACCGATTGGCTGGAGCTTACAGATGCAGACTGACTCGAACTCGCTGAAGCTGATTGGCTCGAACTTACAGATACTGATTGACTAGCACTAGTTGAAGCTGACTGGCTTGCGCTCACGGATGCGGATTGACTCGAACTTACTGATGCAGACTGACTAGCGCTCATTGAGGCTGATTGA
>NZ_KV802732.1:0-212 GCF_001810825.1 Streptococcus sp. HMSC076C08
TTCTGTTATACTGGTCCAGTAATTAAATAATAAAGACATTTGGGGTGCTTTAGGCTGAGATGATACCCATTGAACCTGATACAGTTAAGACTGGCGAAGGGAAATGTGAAAAGGTTTTTTTCGTATGTCGAAAAGAACTATCTAATCTTGTAAGGTAAACTCTAATTCTCGTTTGTAATTGGAGTTTTTTTGTTTATCAAAAGAGGATAGGC
>NZ_KV802733.1:0-36009 GCF_001810825.1 Streptococcus sp. HMSC076C08
CTCCTTCGGGTTCGGGGGTTCGAATCCCTCCCCTTCCATTACTTTAGTTACGGGCATAGTTTAAAGGTAGAACTAAGGTCTCCAAAACCTTCAGTGTGGGTTCAATTCCTACTGCCCGTGTTAATATGATTATGGCGGGTGTGGTGAAGTGGTTAACACACCAGATTGTGGCTCTGGCATGCGTGGGTTCGATCCCCATCACTCGCCTATTTTATATTATTGGGGTATAGCCAAGCGGTAAGGCAAGGGACTTTGACTCCCTCATGCGTTGGTTCGAATCCAGCTACCCCAGTTACTATTTGCCGGCGTGGCGGAATTGGCAGACGCGCTGGACTCAAAATCCAGTGTCCGCAAGGACGTGCCGGTTCGACCCCGGCCGCCGGTATAGTGATAAAGACAAGGTTTTCGGATCTTGTTTTTTTGATTTAGTGAAGATTTTGATATTTTTCTTTAAGTACAGATTACTGATGAATCATCTTTTTCTTCTTATTCTAATCATTTTTAGTGTATTTTTGGTATAATATTACTTATTCACAATTTATTTTGATTATGAAAGAGTTTGGTGATTAATGTCTCGGTCTGTTGAATTACTAAAGAAACGTTACTTAAAGAATATAAAAGAGAACCCAGATTTATTTATTGGGATTGAGTTAGAATATCCTATTGTAAATTTAGAGGGTAAAGCTACAGATGGTGAAGTTGTTAAGGATCTCTTTCGGTATTTACCATCAGTACTGGGCTTTACTATCGAAAAAGTGGATGATTTTGGGAATCCAATTCAGTTGCTTGATCCAGTCAGCCAAGATACGATCTTGTTTGAGGTTGCTTATACGACGATTGAGTTTGCATTCGGAAAGGCCGAATCTATCCAAGAGGTGGAAGAACGCTTTAACTTCTATATGGCTACGATTCAGAATAAGTTGGGTGAAGCTAACCATGCTATTGTTGGCTGCGGCATTCATCCCAACTGGGATAAAAATGAGAATTGTCCAGTGGCTTATCCCCGCTATCAGATGTTGATGGATTATCTGAATTTGAGTAGAAATGTAACTAAATCAGATTTACATCATTTCCCTGAGTATGGTGCCTTTATCTGTGGAAGTCAGGTTCAACTGGACGTTTCAAAGTCCAACTACTTGCGGGTTATCAATGCTTTTACACAAATTGAAGCTGCAAAAGCCTTTTTATTTGCCAATTCTGAGTTTTCAGGGGAAGATTGGGATACTAAGATTTCAAGGGATATTTTTTGGGAAGAGTCTATGCACGGGATTTATCCTGAAAATGTAGGCGTCAATGCCAGACTCTTCAAAGACGAGAATGATTTTTTTGATTATCTAGATCATTCTGCAATCTTTACTGCGGAGCGTGATGGGCAGACCTATTATTTTTATCCGATTCAGGCTAGGGACTATTTGGCTACACCTGAAATCCAAGTATTTACCCTTAATGGGGATGAGGTGTTAATTCATCCTCAGGAGGAAGATTTCCAAACTCATCGTAGTTACCAGTACCAAGACTTAACGACTCGAGGGACTATTGAATTTCGTAGTGTGTGTACGCAATCTCTAGATAGAACTTTTGCTTCTGCTGCCTTTCACTTGGGATTGTTGGTTCATTTAGACAAGTTAGAAGCTTACTTGCAATCTGCACCATTTTTTACCACATTTGGTCGTGATTATAAGTCATTGAGGCGACAATTTTCTAAAAAACAACTCACAGATGAAGAAGAAGCTGCGGTTCTCGAGTTTTCTAAAGACTTACTCATCCTAGCTGAGGAAGGACTGGAGAAAAGAGATAAGCAAGAAATGGTTTATTTAGAGCCTTTGAAGAAAGAATTGGGATTATAATTTCTCTTATAAAGGGAGAATTTTCTGAAAAATCATGATATAATGGAAGAGACTATAGATAAAGGATAGAGATTCATGACATTAGTTTATCAATCAACGCGTGATGCCAACAATACAGTAACTGCCAGCCAAGCTATTTTGCAAGGTTTGGCAACGGATGGTGGTCTGTTTACACCACTTACTTATCCAAAGGTGGATTTGGACTTTGACACATTAAAAGATGCTTCTTACCAAGAAGTGGCTAAATTAGTTTTATCAGCATTTTTAGATGACTTTACGGCTGAGGAGTTGGACTACTGTATCAACAATGCCTACGATAGCAAGTTTGATACTCCAGCTATTGCGCCATTGGTGAAACTGGATGGGCAATACAACTTGGAATTGTTCCATGGTTCAACGATTGCCTTTAAGGATATGGCCTTGTCTATCTTGCCATACTTTATGACGACAGCCGCTAAAAAGCATGGTTTAGAGAACAAGATTGTCATTTTGACAGCGACATCTGGTGATACTGGGAAAGCTGCTATGGCGGGGTTTGCCGATGTGCCTGGTACTGAGATTATCGTTTTTTATCCAAAGGATGGTGTCAGCAAAGTACAAGAGTTGCAAATGACTACTCAGACTGGCGACAATACTCATGTTATCGCTATCGATGGAAACTTTGATGATGCGCAAACCAATGTGAAGCACATGTTCAACGATGTAGCTCTTCGTGAAAAGTTGGCTGCCAATAAACTGCAATTTTCATCAGCTAACTCTATGAACATTGGTCGTTTGGTACCACAGATTGTTTATTATGTTTATGCCTACGCTCAGTTGGTCAAGTCTGGTGAGATTGTGGCTGGTGAAAAGGTCAACTTCACAGTACCAACAGGAAACTTTGGAAATATTTTGGCTTCCTTTTATGCTAAACAAATCGGTCTTCCAGTTGGCAAATTAATCTGTGCTTCAAATGACAACAATGTTTTGACAGACTTCTTCAAGACACGTGTTTACGACAAGAAACGTGAGTTTAAAGTGACAACTAGTCCATCTATGGATATTCTGGTATCTTCAAACTTGGAGCGTTTGATTTTCCATCTTTTGGGGAATGATGCGGTTAAGACTGCTGAACTCATGAATGCCTTGAGTACACAAGGACAATATGAATTGACAGACTTTGATGCAGCGATTTTGGAACTCTTTGCAGCTGAATATGCGACTGAGGAAGAAACTGCGGCAGAAATTAAACGTGTTTATCAAACAGATACTTATATCGAGGACCCACACACAGCTGTTGCTTCAGCAGTTTATAGAAAATACCAAGCGGCTACTGGCGATGCGACTAAGACAGTGATTGCTTCAACAGCTAGTCCATACAAGTTCCCAGTAGTTGCAGTTGAAGCGGTAACAGGAAAAGCAGGCTTGACTGACTTTGAAGCCTTGGCTCAATTACATGACATTTCAGGAGTGGCAGTGCCACCAGCGGTTGATGGCCTTGAAACAGCTCCAGTTCGTCATAAAACAACAGTGGCAGCTGCTGACATGCAAGCAGCGGTGGAGACTTATCTAGGACTTTAAGACAGAGGAAGTAAACTCGGTTGGGAAACCAACTGAGTTTCTTTTCATCAGGAGGAGAGATTGTTTAAGAAAAATAAAGACATTCTTAATATTGCATTGCCAGCTATGGGTGAAAACTTTTTGCAGATGCTTATGGGCATGGTGGATAGTTACTTGGTCGCTCACTTGGGCTTAATCGCTATTTCAGGTGTTTCAGTGGCTGGCAATATTATCACCATTTACCAGGCGATTTTTATCGCTCTGGGAGCTGCTATCTCCAGTGTTATTTCAAAAAGTTTGGGGCAGAAAGATCAGTCCAAGTTGGCTTATCACGTGACAGAGGCTCTCAAGATAACCCTATTGCTGAGTGCACTTTTAGGCGCTTTATCGCTCTTTGCTGGGCAAGAGATGATAGGGCTCTTGGGAACTGAGCAGGATGTGGCCGAGAGTGGTGGACTCTACCTATCTTTGGTGGGTGGATCGATTGTTCTCTTGGGCTTGATGACCAGTCTAGGTGCCTTGATTCGTGCAACGCATAATCCGCGTCTACCTCTCTATGTTAGTCTTTTATCCAATGCCTTGAATATTCTTTTTTCAAGTCTAGCTATTTTTGTCCTTGATATGGGCATAGCGGGTGTTGCTTGGGGGACTATCTTGTCTCGCTTAGTCGGTCTTGTGATTTTGTGGTCGCAATTAAAGCTGCCTTTTGAGAAACCGACTTTTGGTTTAGATAAGGAACTATTGACTTTGGCTTTGCCAGCGGCAGGAGAACGTCTCATGATGCGAGCTGGAGATGTAGTGATCATTGCCTTGGTCGTCTCTTTTGGGACGGAGGCAGTAGCGGGAAATGCAGTCGGAGAAGTCTTGACCCAGTTTAACTATATGCCTGCCTTTGGCGTCGCTACGGCGACGGTCATGCAGGTAGCTCGAGCAGTTGGAGAGAATAACTGGGAAAGAGTAGATGATTTGAGCAAGCAAACCTTTTGGCTTTCTCTACTTCTCATGTTGCCCTTAACTCTCAGTATCTATGCCTTGGGGACACCATTGACTCATCTCTATACGATCGACCCTGTAGCGGTCGAAGCGAGCGTTTTGGTGGCACTGTTTTCTCTACTAGGAACTCCCATGGCGACAGGAACAGTCATCTATACTGCAGTTTGGCAGGGTTTGGGGAATGCTCGCCTCCCCTTTTATGCAACAAGTATTGGGATGTGGTGTATCCGCATTGGCACAGCCTATCTGATGGGGATTGTTCTTGGTTGGGGCTTGCCTGGTATTTGGGCAGGGACTCTCTTGGATAATGGTTTTCGTTGGTTATTTCTACGTTACCGTTACCAGCGTTATATGAGCTTGAAAGGATAGGAGATGCAAAAAACAGCCTTTATTTGGGATTTAGACGGGACTTTATTGGACTCTTACGAAGCGATTTTGTCAGGGATTAAGGAGACCTTTGCACAGTTTTCTATTCCTTATGATAAGGAGAAAGTGAGAGAGTTTATCCTCAAGTTTTCTGTGCAGGATTTGCTGGAGCAGGTGGCAGAAGAGAGAAACCTGGATGCGGAAGTGCTCAATCAGGTACGTGCCCAGAGCCTGGCTGAGAAAAATGCCCAGGTAGTTTTGATGCCAGGTGCGCGTGAAGTGCTAGCTTGGGCAGACCAAGCAGGGATTCGGCAGTTTGTCTATACTCATAAGGGGGACAATGCTTTTACCATTCTCAGAGACTTGGGGTTGGAATCCTATTTCAAAGAGATTTTAACCAGTCAGAGTGGCTTTGCGCGTAAGCCTAATTCACAAGCGGCTGACTATCTGTTAGACAAGTATCAGCTGGATCCTGAGAAGACCTATTATATAGGGGACCGGACTTTGGATGTGGAATTTGCCCAGAATAGCGGCCTTCAAAGCATCAATTTTTTAGAGTCGTCTTATGAAGGGAATCACATGATTCAAGAGTTAGCAGATATTCCTCATATTTCTGAGGATTGGGGGCGAGAAGATTGTGTCAGTTTTGTGACAGAAACCTAACAAACTATTTCAAGTAATCGAGTTTGTTACAAGGAATAGACAGTTCTGTTAAATAGGCCCGAGAGGGCTTTTTTTCTGCTTTTTTTGTGTTATGATAGACAGGTACTCATTTGAAAGGAATATGAACGAATGAAGAAAAGAATAATTTTAGCCTCAACAGTAGCCTTGTCTCTTGCTCCCGCATTAGGAGCTAAAGCTCAAGAAATCTCTTGGACAGCACGTAGCGTTGAGCAAATCCAAAATGATGTGACGAAAAACGAGAACAAAAACAGCTATACAGTTCAGTATGGTGATACCCTGAGCACGATTGCAGAAGCTTTGGGAGTAGATGTAACGGTTCTTGCTAATTTGAACAAAATTACCAATATGGACTTGATTTTCCCAGATACTGTCCTCACTACAACTGTCAATGAGGAAGAAGAGGTAACGGAAGTTGAAATCCAAGCTCCTCAAGCAGATGCTAGTGAAGAAGTGAAGACTGCGACAGCTGATTTGACGACAAATCAAGTGACAGTTGATGAACAAACAGTTCAAGTAGAAGACCTTTCTCAACCAATTGAGGAAGCTCCAACTGCAACAGAGACTGAAAAACCAGCAGAAGTAGCGCCAAGTTCAGAAGTTTCTGAGACAGCGACAGTTGCTGAAGAGACACCATTTACAGAAACACCTGTAGCTGAAGAAACAGCTGAAACGACTCCAGCGGAAGCACCAGTAGCAGAAACGCCTGCTGATACAAGAGGAACAAGTGCAACAGCAGCAACAACAGCAACTTCTGACGCTGCAACGTCGACTTATCAAGCAGAGCAAAGCCAAACTCCTTCAAGAACTTATTCAGCTCCAGCAACTGAAACACCTGCTGATACAACAGAATCAAGTGCAACAGAAGCAGCATCAACAGCAACTTCTGACACTGCAACTTCGACTTATCAAGCAGAGCAAAGCCAAACTCCGTCAAGAACTTATTCAGCTCCAGCGGCTCCTGACTATGCAGGACTTGCTGTAGCTAAGTCTGAGAATGCTGGTCTTCAACCACAAACGGCGGCCTTTAAAGAAGAAGTAGCCAACTTGTTTGGAATTACATCTTTTAGTGGCTACCGTCCTGGTGACAGTGGGGACCATGGTAAAGGTTTGGCCATCGACTTTATGGTTCCAGTGAGTTCAGCACTCGGAGATCAAATTGCAGAATATGCAGTCAAAAATATGGCTAGCCGTGGTATCAACTATATCATCTGGAAACAACGTTTCTACGCTCCATATGATAGTAAATATGGACCAGCCTACACGTGGAATCCAATGCCAGACCGTGGTAGCGTAACCGAAAACCACTATGATCACGTTCACGTATCAATGAACTAATAGAAAAAGAAGCTGAAAACTCATAAGGTTGAGGCTTCTTTTTGTTGTTCTAAGTCAAAATGTTTTCAAAGTTATGCTATAATCAAACTGAAGTTGACTGAAAATCAAGTATTTTTATTTTAGTAGAAGGTGAGAACACTATGATGAATAGTTTGAAAAAAACATTTGAGAAAACCATTGATGACTTTGAAAAAGAATTTTGTGGTGAAGTCGTTGAACTCTTGATTATCACTTTGCAAAATGTGGGAGGTGCGACTGTTTTAAAGAATGGATGGAAGTTGCCTTCGGTTCATTTTGTAGCAAGTGTGAATGTGGGGACAAAGGAGTTCTCGGAAATAGAGGGACGTTTGGAGTGGTTGGTGAGTCCAGAGGAATATGAAGAAAAGGGCTTGCTCTATAGCTATAGTTTCGAGCCCTATCAGATTCATCACATCAAATGTCAGAAAAGACCACAAAGGCAATTAGAACCTTATATGGCAGCAGTAGCGAATAACTGTTATCGTCTGCTGGAATACATTGAAGATGGGCAGTCGGATAGTAGATTAGAAGCTCTGATTGCAGAATATGTTAAACCAGTCGTCATCAAAGATTCTATAGGCGAATTCACTTTAAATAGAGCTTATTCATGGTTTGAGGGAAGTATGGATCTTGCGGGAAGCAGGGTTAGCGTGATGTTGGATGCAAATGAAGATGCCAGCTTACCACCAAAATCATTTGGCTACTTGAAAACATTTGTCAGGGATATTGACCGAAGAGACTCTGAAATCCGAGACGTTATAGTAAAAGAGATGTGGGAAACAGCAGAGGACTGGCTAGCTTCAGACGGAGATGCCGAAGTATTAACAGAGGACTATTTTTATAATTCCTTGTATCTGGGGGAACTGTCTATCAGCGAAGCGGGGGATTTGACTCTTTATTATGGAGATAAAGAGGATATTTTTGCTGGGCATGCGGTAGAAGTCAGGGCAGATATTGAAGGAAATATAGAAAATGTGACCTTGGTAGGGTAAATGGACAGCATGTGATTATTTCTTTATTGTGAATAAGCAACTTAGTCCTGTTACAGGAGTTTCTCCATTATATTTTAAAAATAACTGAAATCAGCACCTTCTTTAGAAAGTGCTGATTTTTTTGAGATAATAGTAGAAAGTTTATACTTTTCGGCGTTTGAGAGCGAGCAAAGTTCGATAGAAAATGATTTGGCTGCTCTGGATATAGGGAAGGATTGAAAAACTAGCAATTCCAAAAGTAATCCAATTGAGGAAGTACCAAGGAAGTAGTTGTAAATCGAGGACAAAGCGCTGGAATTTGTAACCTTTCATCAAGAAACGGCTGGTTCTCAGGATTTGGCTTGGTTTAGCCTGTCCTAAATCCAGAGTGTCGCAGAGGAGGAATTCTACCTGCGAGTAGGCGTAATGTTGCGGAACGTAGAGGATGTTCCCTACAATCATCAAGATGAGGCTCGCGAAAAAGTAGAGGCCAAAGGTCATAAGGAATTGCTCGGTTTCAAGGGATGAGAGGTTTAATTTTGGAAATTCAGGATGTAGGGCGACAAATCTCCGAGCTAAGAGATTGCTATAAAAGAGAAAATAAACGCCTACTAAGTTTGGAATGCTCCATAAAAAGAGGTAGAAACGTTTGAGGAGCAGAGTTAGGAAGGTTTGCGAGAAGCGCTCTGCAGCAAAGAGGGCTAGACTTGATTTTACTGAGAGTTCTGTATCAGGATCCTTGAGGAGTCGGAGTGTCGCAAAGGCAGCACCTGCTAGAAAAATCGTGCTCACAAAAGAAACCACTAGCGGGAAGAGATAGGCTTGGAGCACTTGTGCCAGCATGCTGAAAAAGGATTGCTCTAAAACATTTTCTTGGAGACGAGCCAAGGGGTTGAGAAAGCCTGATAAGATGACCAGTATGCTAGGTAAGAGATAGACGAGAAAGAGACGGGGATTTTCAGCCTGAAACTGCCTCGTCTGCAGACGAATGGTTTTTAAATCAATTTTTGGGTATTTCATTCTCTCATTATACCATAGTTCGTGACAGTTCCTGGTTTTTTTGATAAAATCATACAGTATGCCTTTGGGCACAAAGTATGAACTGGGACTGTCTTTCCCAGCTTCGGAGGTAGAAAATGTCAGATTCACCAATCAAATACCGTTTGATTAAGAAAGAAAAACATACAGGAGCTCGTCTGGGAGAAATCATCACCCCGCACGGTACCTTTCCAACGCCTATGTTTATGCCAGTTGGGACCCAAGCTACTGTAAAAACCCAGTCACCAGAGGAGTTGAAGGAGATGGGATCAGGGATTATCCTCTCTAATACCTATCATCTCTGGCTTCGCCCTGGAGATGAACTCATCGCACGCGCAGGTGGTCTCCACAAGTTCATGAATTGGGACCAACCAATCTTGACGGATAGTGGTGGTTTCCAGGTTTATTCCCTAGCTGATAGCCGAAATATCACCGAAGAAGGAGTAACCTTTAAAAACCATCTCAATGGTTCCAAGATGTTCCTATCGCCAGAAAAGGCCATCTCTATTCAGAATAATCTAGGCTCCGACATCATGATGTCTTTTGATGAATGTCCTCAGTTTTACCAACCTTATGACTACGTTAAGAAATCAATCGAGCGTACTAGCCGTTGGGCTGAGCGTGGTTTGAAGGCTCACCGTCGCCCGCATGACCAAGGTTTGTTTGGAATTGTACAGGGGGCAGGCTTTGAAGACCTTCGCCGTCAGTCAGCTCATGACCTTGTTAGCATGGATTTCCCTGGCTACTCTATCGGTGGTTTGGCAGTGGGAGAAACGCACGAAGAAATGAATGCCGTCTTGGACTTCACAACCCAACTTCTTCCTGAAAACAAACCTCGCTATTTGATGGGTGTGGGAGCGCCAGATAGCTTGATTGATGGAGTCATTCGTGGTGTAGATATGTTTGACTGTGTCTTGCCAACTCGTATTGCTCGTAACGGAACTTGTATGACCAGCCGAGGTCGTTTGGTTGTCAAGAATGCCCAATTCGCTGAAGATTTTACGCCACTGGATCCTGAGTGTGATTGCTACACATGTAAGAACTACACACGCGCTTATCTTCGTCACCTGCTCAAGGCTGATGAAACCTTTGGTATCCGCTTGACTAGTTACCACAATCTCTACTTCTTGCTCAACCTGATGAAGCAGGTCCGCCAAGCCATCATGGATGACAATCTCTTGGAATTTCGTGAGTATTTTGTAGAAAAATATGGCTACAACAAGTCAGGGCGCAATTTCTAAAGTGTAAAAATAGAATGCCAAAATCCTAAGTTTTCTCTTAGGATTTTTCCTATTTTTTTGATAGAATAGGGAGTATAATGGAATGGAAATTAGGTGGTGTTTTACTTCCTAATTTAATGGAGAATAGACTCGTATGCGTATTAAATGGTTTTCCTTGATTAGGATTACAGGTTTACTTTTGGTGCTTTTGTACCACTTCTTTCAAACAATCTTTCCTGGAGGATTCTTTGGGGTAGATGTCTTTTTCACTTTTTCAGGATTTTTGATCACCTCCCTCCTTTTAGAAGAATTTGGGAAGGCACATCAGATTGATTTGTTGGGCTTTTTTAAGAGACGGTTTTACCGCATCGTGCCACCTGTAGTGCTGATGGTTTTGGTGACCATGCCTTTTACTTTCTTGGTTCGTCAAGACTATGTTGCTGGAATTGGTGGCCAGATAGCTGGAGTTCTCGGTTTTATGACCAACTTCTACGAAATGTTAACAGGGGGAAGTTATGAATCCCAGTTCATTCCGCATCTCTTTGTTCACAACTGGAGTCTAGCTGTTGAGGTTCACTACTATATCCTTTGGGGCTTAGCGGTTTGGTTCTTATCGAAACGTTCAAAATCTAGTAGTCAATTGAGAGGGATGGTCTTTCTCCTTTCTGCAGGAGCTTTTATCATTAGCTTTTTCTCCATGTTTATTGGTAGTCTAATGGCTAGTTCCTATTCATCTGTCTACTTTTCAAGTTTGACCCATGTCTATCCCTTCTTTTTAGGAAGCATTTTAGCGACAGTTGTGGGGGTTCGTCAGACGAGCGATTTAGTCAAGCAGTTTGACCGGATGTGGGATCTTCGTCAAAATCTACTGGTATTTGCTGCAGGTCTCTTGGTGTTAATGCTCTTGACTTTCTTTGTCAAGTTCACCTACCTGTTTGCGTACTTATTTGGCTTCTTGCTAGCAAGTTTAGCGGCAGTGACCATGATTTTTGCTGCGCGTGTCTTGCATGAGAAAACGCCTGAGATACAAGAACCTCGGATCATTACATTTTTAGCGGATACTAGCTACGCGGTTTATCTTTTCCACTGGCCTTTTTATATTATCTTTTCTCAGCTGATGAGTAATCTGCCTGCTGTTATTCTGACAATCATCTTTTCTTATTTCTTTGCTATCCTATCCTTCTATATTATTGAGCCGTTGATTGCCGGTAAATCCAATCCTTTAATACGGAAGATTAGTCGATTGCCTCATATTAAACCAATTAGTGCTGGTGCTGCTGGCATTCTTACCTTGATTGCCTTGATTATCATAGCTGTGGCTCCCCAAGTTGGAGCTTTTGAGACAGACTTGATGGTCAATGGTTTCAAACAAGCCCAGACCAATATAGGACAAACAAAGACTCTTGCTGAACAAGCTGAACTGAGTCGTCTAGGAATTTCTGAGGGAACAAGCCTAATAGGAGATTCGGTAGCCTTGCGTGCCAATACAGCCTTACAAGAGGCACTTCCTGAAGCGAATATCAATGCCCAGGTTAGTCGAACGACCAAGCAAGCCAATGACATCATGCTCAATAACAGTCAGAACAAGGCGCTGCTAAAAACAGTCGTCATTGCAACGGGAGTCAACAATCCTGAAGGTTATAAGAATGATTTGGACAGCATCGTGAACAATCTACCGAAAGGACACCATCTGATACTGGTGACGCCTTATGAGGGAGACAAGAGCAAGGACACTTATACATCAGTGGAACAGTATGCGGCTTATGCACGGGAATTAGCTGAAAAGAATCCTTACGTGAGCATCGCTGACTGGAATAAGGTTGCTAAGGAACACCCTGAAATCTGGGCTGGAACCGACCAAGTCCACTTTGGAAATGATAGCAACATGATTGAAGAAGGTGCTAAACTTTACGCAGAAACGATTGCAGCTGCTGTTAAGGCTGCTCAAGAACTGCCTGTAAAATCAAAATAAAATTAAAGAGTTGGAGAAATCCAGCTCTTTTAAAATATCCACGAAAAATAGGTCTATACCATTTACAAATGAAAAAGAAAGGTTTATAATGTAATTGACATAATAAATTCTAGAATCAATCTATCAAGGAGGTTATCATTATGCCTAATTATATTAAAGCGGATCAGTTTTTCTACCCACACGGAGTTCGTTGTGGCGGTTACTTGGAACTTGTGGATGGCAAGTTTGGCAAGCATGTAGAACAGATTCCTGAGGGAGCTGAGGTGATTGACTATACCGGTTATAGCATTGCCCCAGGACTTGTGGATACCCACATTCATGGATTTGGTGGTGTTGATGTCATGGATAATAACATCGAAGGAACGCTTCATACCATGAGTGAAGGGCTCCTTAGCATGGGAGTAACGAGCTTCTTGCCAACGACGTTGACTTCTTCTTATGAGCAATTGCTCGCAGTAACAGAAAATATCGGTGCTCGTTACCAGGAAGCAACTGGAGCGAAAATTCGGGGTATCTATTTTGAAGGTCCGTATTTCACAGAGAAATACAAGGGAGCCCAAAACCCTGCTTATATGAAAGACCCCCGTATGGATGAGTTTCGTGCTTGGCAAAAAGCTGCCAATGGCTTGCTCAATAAAATCGCCCTTGCGCCAGAACGCGAAGGTGTAGAAGACTTTGTTCGTACAGTTACGGGTGAAGGAGTGACCGTTGCTCTTGGGCACTCCAATGCGACTTTTGATGAAGCTAAAAAAGCAGTCGATGCTGGAGCAAGTGTTTGGGTACATGCCTACAATGGAATGCGTGGGTTGACTCACCGTGAGCTCGGTATGGTAGGAGCCATGTATGAATTGCCACATACTTATGCAGAATTGATTTGTGACGGTCACCACGTAGATCCAAAGGCCTGTGACATTTTGCTCAAACAAAAAGGAACTGAAAATATCGCCCTTATCACAGACTGTATGACAGCGGGTGGTTTGGAAGATGGAGACTACATGTTGGGAGAATTCCCAGTAGTTGTTGCTAATGGAACTGCTCGCCTCAAATCGACAGGCAATTTGGCAGGTTCTATCCTCAAACTCAAAGATGGTTTGAAGAATGTGGTCGAATGGGGAATTGCGAATCCGCATGAAGCAGTCATGATGGCCAGCCTCAACCCAGCAAAATCTGTTCACATCGATGATGTCTGTGGCCAAATCCGTGAAGGCTACGACGCTGACTTTATCGTACTAGATAAAGATTTGGAATTAGTAGCAACCTACCTAGATGGTGTGAAACGTTATCAAGCCTAAGAAGATAAAAATAGGGGTCAATAAAGGACTCCTATTTTTATGATAGGCTGAAAAGGTATTTAAAGAAGTCTTCCTAAAGGGAAAGGCAAGCAAAATCCTTTTCTTGTAATAAAAAATTAGATATAATATACGATACAAAGGAAGTAGTAAGAATGTATCGTGTTATAGAAATGTATGGGGATTTTGAACCGTGGTGGTTCATAGAAGGTTGGGAAGAAGATGTCATCATGAGTCAATCTTTTGACAAGTATTATGATGCTCTAAAATATTATAAATCATGCTGGTTTGAGCTGGAAAAGAAGAATCCTCTTTATAAGAGTCGGAGTGATTTGATGACTATTTTTTGGGATCCTGCTGATAAACGCTGGTGTGATGAGTGTGATGAGTATTTGCAACAGTATCATTCTTTGGCACTTTTACAGGATGAGCAAGTCATCCCCGATGAAAAGCTACGTCCAGGCTACGAAAAACAAACAGGTCAAGAAAAACACCGTTCTTGCCGTATGAAATGGAGATAAAAAGTAACTTTTTAAGTTGCTTTTTTTATTTTTTTGCGAATAGTTAGATAAGGAGGGCGGTATGGTACAAGAAATTGCACAAAAAATTATTGCTACTGCGAAAGCAAAGAAGGCTCAGGATATCTATTTCATTCCCAAGGAAAAGTCCTATGAGCTTCACATGCGGGTTGGAGATGAGAGGTGTCTCGTTGACTCCTATGAGTTTGATGTTTTAGCTGCTGTGATTAGTCATTTTAAGTTTGTAGCGGGTATGAATGTAGGGGAGAAGAGACGTAGTCAGCTGGGCTCTTGCGACTATCAGCATGGGGAGAAGGTGTCTTCTCTGCGTTTGTCTACCGTAGGAGATTATCGGGGACATGAGAGTTTGGTCATTCGTTTGTTGCACGACGAAGAGCAGGACCTGCATTTCTGGTTTCAGGATATGAATGAACTGGGTGAGCAGTACCGGCAACGGGGCCTCTACCTTTTTGCGGGTCCAGTTGGAAGTGGCAAGACGACCTTGATGCACGAATTAGCCAAGTCTCTGTTTATGGGGCAACAGGTTATGTCCATCGAAGATCCTGTCGAAATCAAGCAGGAAGACATGCTCCAGTTGCAGTTGAATGAAGCGATTGGCTTGACCTATGAAAATCTGATCAAACTGTCTCTCCGGCATCGTCCGGACCTCTTGATTATCGGTGAAATTCGTGACAGCGAGACAGCGCGTGCAGTGGTCAGAGCCAGTTTGACAGGGGCGACAGTCTTTTCAACCATTCATGCTAAGAGTATCCGAGGTGTTTATGAACGCCTTCTGGAGTTGGGGGTGACGGAGGAGGAATTAGCAGTTGTTCTGCAAGGAGTCTGCTACCAGAGATTAATCGGGGGAGGAGGAATCGTTGACTTTGCAAACAAAGACTATCAAGAACACCAGCCAACCAGGTGGAATGAACAGATTGACCAGCTTCTTAAAGATGGACATATCACAAGTCTTCAGGCCGAAACGGAAAAAATTAGCTACAGCTAAGCAGAAGAAAATCATCACCCTGTTTAACAATCTCTTCTCCAGTGGCTTTCATTTGGTGGATATTATTTCTTTCTTGGGAAGAAGTGCCCTGCTAGAAAAGGACTATGTGGCCCAGATGCACCAAGGCTTGGCTCAGGGGAAATCTTTCTCAGAGATGATGGACAGCTTGGGCTTTTCAAGTGCTATTGTGACCCAGTTATCTCTAGCTGAAGTGCATGGAAATCTTCACCTGAGTCTGGGGAAGATAGAAGAATATCTGGATAATTTGTCCAAGGTCAAGAAAAAGTTAATCGAAGTGGCGACCTATCCTCTGATTTTGCTGGGATTTCTCCTGCTAATCATGCTGGGGTTGAGAAACTATCTACTTCCTCAACTGGACAGTAGCAATATCGCCACTCAAATCATCGGCAATCTGCCACAAATATTTCTGGGACTAGTGTTGGTTTGCTCTCTATCTTTGCTTTTAGCTCTCACTTTTTACAAAAGAAGTTCCAAGATGCGGGTCTTCTCGATGTTAGCGCGGATTCCCTTTCTAGGAATCTTTGTCCAGACTTATCTGACAGCTTATTATGCGCGTGAATGGGGCAATATGATTTCGCAGGGGATGGAGCTGATGCAGATTTTTCAGATCATGCAGGAACAAGGCTCACAGCTCTTTAACGAAATCGGTCAAGATTTGGCTCAAGCCCTGCAAAATGGCCGCGAATTTTCTCAAACCATAGCGACCTATCCTTTCTTTAAAAAGGAGTTGAGTCTCATCATCGAGTATGGGGAAGTCAAGTCCAAGCTGGGGAGTGAGTTGGAAATCTATGCTGAAAAAACTTGGGAAGCCTTTTTTACCCGAGTCAACCGCACCATGAATTTGGTGCAGCCACTGGTCTTTATCTTTGTGGCCCTGATTATCGTTTTACTTTATGCGGCAATGCTTATGCCCATGTATCAAAATATGGAGGTAAATTTTTAAAATGAAAAAACTCATGACAAATTTAAAAAAAGCCAAGGTTAAAGCTTTCACTTTGGTAGAGATGTTAGTGGTCTTGCTCATCATCAGCGTTCTTCTCTTGCTCTTTGTGCCCAATTTGACCAAGCAAAAGGATGCCGTAGATGACAAAGGAAAAGCTGCTGTTGTTAAGGTGGTGGAAAGTCAGGCAGAACTCTATAGTCTGGATAAGAATGAAGATGCGAGTCTAAGTAAATTACAGGCCGACGGCCGTATCACAGCTGAGCAAGCTAAGGCTTATAAAGAATACCATGCAAAACAAAAAACAAGTCAAACTGTTGCGGATTAAGGCCTTTACCATGCTGGAAAGTCTCCTTGTTTTGGGACTTGTGAGTATCATTGCTTTGGCTTTATCTGGCTCAGTCCAGTCTAGTTTTGCAGCAGTGGAAGAGCAGATATTTTTCATGGAATTTGAAGAACTATACCGTGAAACTCAAAAGCATAGTGTAGCTAGTCAACAAAAGACTAGTCTAAACTTAGATGGGCAGACAATCAACAATGGTAGTCAGAAGTTGACTGTTCCCAAAGGGATTCATGCACCATCTGGACAAACGATTCATTTTGATCGAGCTGGGGGCAATTCGTCCCTGGCTAAGGTTGAATTTCAGACCAGCAAAGGAGCGATTCGCTATCAATTATATCTAGGAAATGGAAAAATTAAACGCATTAAGGAAACAAAAAATTAAGGCAGTGATTTTACTGGAAGCGGTGGTTGCTCTAGCCATATTTGCCAGTATTGCAACCCTCCTCTTGGGACAAATCCAGAAAAATAGGCAGGAAGAGGCAGAAATCTTGCAAAAGGAAGAAGTCTTGCGTGTAGCGAAGATGGCTCTGCAGACAGGTCAAAATCAGGTAAACATAAACGGAGTGGAGATTCAGGTGTTTTCTAGTGAAAAGGGATTGGAGGTCTACCATGGTTCAGAGAAGTTGCTGGATCTTAAAGAGCAGTAAGGTAAGAGCGTTCACTCTTTTAGAATCTCTGATTGCTCTTATCGTCATTAGCGGAGGCTTGCTCCTTTTTCAAGCTATGAGTCAGCTCCTCATTTCAGAAGTTCGTTACCAGCAGCAAAGCGAGCAAAAGGAGTGGCTCTTGTTTGTGGATCAGCTGGAGGTAGAGTTAGAGCGTTCGCAGTTTGAAAAGGTAGAAGGCAATCGCCTCTACATGAAACAGGATGGTAAGGATATCTCTATAGGGAAGTCTAAATCGGATGATTTTCGAAAAACGGATACCAGCGGACGGGGGTATCAGCCGATGGTTTATGGACTCAAATCAGCACAGATTACAGAGGAAAACCAATTGGTTCGCTTTCGCTTCCAATTTCAAAAGGGCTTAGAAAGGGAGTTCATCTATCGTGTGGAAAAAGCAAAAAGTTAAGGCAGGCGTTCTTTTATATGCAGTCACCATGGCAGCTATCTTTAGTCTGTTGTTGCAGTTTTATTTGAACCGGCAAGTCGCCCATCACAAAGACTTTGCCCTAAACAAAGAAAAGCTGGCAGCTTTTGCCATGGCCAAGCGCAGTAAAGATAAGGTTGAGCAAGAAAGTGGGGAACGAGTCTTCAACTTAGGAAAAGTCAGGTATCAAAATACGAAAACAGGTTTTACAACAAGTGTTCGTATGAATAAGGGCAACTATGAATTTCTCTTTCCTCCGATGAAAATCCAAGAAAAGAAAACGGATAAAAAGGAAGAGGTAGCGACTGATTCAAGCAATCAAGCAGGGAAGAAAAAATCAGAAGAAAAGCCTGAAAAGAAAGACAAATCCTAGTCAATTCAACTTCTTTGTGCTAAACTAAAAGCATGAAACATGATTTTAATCACAAAGCAGAAACTTTTGATTCGCCCAAAAATATCTTTCTTGCAAATTTGGTTTGTCAAGTAGTTGAAAAACAGATTGCTCTTCTATCAGACAAGGAAATATTGGACTTTGGTGGTGGGACGGGTCTATTAGCTTTGCCCCTGGCCAAGCAGGCCAAGTCGGTTACCCTTGTGGACATCTCGGAGAAAATGCTGGAGCAAGCCCGTTTGAAAGCAGAGCAACAAGACATCAAGAATATCCAGTTTTTGGAGCAGGATTTACTGGCAAATCCCTTGGAGCAGCAATTTGACATAATTGTTGTCAGTCGAGTTCTTCATCATATGCCTGATCTAGATGCAACTCTTGCCATGTTTTACCATCACCTTAGGGAGAATGGACAAGTTCTCATCGCTGATTTTGTCAAGACAGATACCAACCATCATGGTTTTGATTTAGCTGAACTGGAAAATAAGTTAATTCAGCAGGTTTTTTCATCTGTGCATAGTCAGATTCTCTATAGCGCTGAAGAATTGTTTCAAGGAAATTATTCAGAACTCTTTTTAACAGTAGCCCAAAAATCACTCGCTGACTAAAGCAGTGATTTTTTCTCTTCAGATGGAAAAAAGGAGGGAAATTTGATAAGATAGGAATATGGATTTTGAAAAAATTGAACAAGCTTATACGTATTTACTAGAGAATGTCCATGTCATCCAAAGTGATTTGGTGACCAACTTTTATGATGCCTTGGTAGAGCAAAATAGTATCTATCTAGATGGCGAGACCGAACTAGAGCAGGTCAAGGAGAACAATCAAGCCCTTAAACGCTTAGCGCTTCGCAAGGAAGAGTGGCTCAAGACTTACCAATTTCTCTTGATGAAGGCAGGACAAACGGAACCTTTACAGGCCAATCACCAGTTTACACCAGATGCCATTTCCCTCCTCTTGGTACTTGTTGTAGAAGAGTTGCTTCATAAAGAGGAAATTAGCATCCTCGAAATAGGCTCTGGTATGGGCATTTTGGGGGCTACTTTCTTGACTTCTCTTGCTAAAAAAGTAGATTACTTGGGAATCGAAGTGGATGACTTGCTGATTGATTTGGCAGCCAGTATGGCAGATGTGATTGGTTTGCAGGCTGGTTTTGTCCAAGGAGATGCCGTTCGTCCGCAAATGCTTAAAGAAAGCGACGTGGTCATCAGCGACTTGCCTGTAGGCTATTACCCAGACGATGCCATCGCTTCTCGCTATCAAGTGGCTTCTAGTCAAGAGCATACCTATGCCCACCATTTGCTGATGGAACAAGGCCTCAAGTACCTTAAGTCAGATGGCTATGCTATTTTTCTAGCTCCGAGTGATTTATTGACCAGTCCTCAAAGTGAATTATTAAAAGGGTGGCTCAAAGATGAAGTGAGTCTGGCTGCTATCATCGCTCTGCCAGAGGATATTTTCTCAACTGCAAGCCAAGCTAAAAGTATTTTTGTCTTACAGAAGAAAAGAGACAAGGAAATAGAACCCTTTGTCTACCCTCTTACTAGCTTGCAAGATCCGTCAGTTCTGTTGACCTTTAAAGAAAATTTTCAAAATTGGAGCAAAGGTACTGAAATATAAAAGAGATTTTGTTATAATAGATGAAAACGCTTAAAAAGAGGTATCATCTTATGACAAAAACAATTGCAATCAATGCAGGAAGCTCAAGCTTGAAATGGCAACTTTATCAAATGCCTGAGGAAAAAGTTTTGGCTAAAGGCTTGATTGAACGTATTGGATTGAAAGATTCAATTTCAACAGTAAAATTTGACGGTCGTTCGGAGCAACAAATTCTTGATATTGAAGACCACACACAAGCCGTTAAAATTTTATTGGATGACTTGATTCGTTTTGACATTATCAAAGGGTACGATGAGATTACAGGTGTCGGCCACCGCGTCGTTGCAGGTGGTGAATATTTCAAGGAATCAACAGTTGTTGAGGGAGACGTGTTAGAAAAAGTTGAGGAATTGGGACTCTTGGCTCCCCTTCACAATCCAGCTAACGCAGCTGGAATTCGCGCATTTAAGGAATTGCTTCCAGATATTACCAGTGTTGTCGTATTTGATACCTCATTCCACACAACCATGCCAGAAAAGGCTTATCGCTACCCTCTACCAACTAAATATTACACAGACAACAAGGTTCGTAAATATGGTGCCCACGGGACAAGCCACCAGTTTGTCGCAGGAGAAGCAGCGAAACTTTTGGGCCGTCCTCTAGAAGATTTGAAATTGATTACCTGCCATATTGGTAACGGGGCTTCTATCACAGCTGTTAAGGGTGGGAAGTCTGTGGATACTTCTATGGGATTCACACCACTTGGCGGTGTGATGATGGGGACTCGTACAGGAGATATTGACCCTGCCATCATCCCTTATCTCATGCAATATACAGAGGATTTCAATACCCCTGAAGATATTAGTCGCATTCTCAATCGTGAATCAGGGCTCATGGGAGTTTCTGGTCAGTCAAGCGATATGCGTGATGTGATTGCTGCCATGGAAGCAGGAGATCATGATGCGACTTTAGCCTATGAAATGTATGTCGATCGTATCCAAAAACATATCGGCCAATACCTTGCAGTCCTAAATGGAGCAGATGCGATTATCTTCACAGCAGGTATCGGTGAAAATGCAGCTTTGGTTCGTGAGGATGTCATTTCAGGTATCTCTTGGTTTGGTTGTGATGTGGATCCAGAAAAGAACGTCTTTGGCGTAACGGGAGACATCTCAACTGATGCAGCGAAAATCCGTGTCTTGGTTATTCCAACAGATGAGGAATTGGTTATTGCTCGCGATGTTGAACGCTTGAAAAAATAAGTAAATACACATAAAATTTGATTGTGAAAAGAAGTTGGAAAAGAGATTTTCCAGCTTTTTTTATGTAGAAAATGTCTAAAACCTTGCTGTTATTGGCTTTTTCAAAAAATATGGTATAATAGTAGTAATTTAATAGATGGAGTTGAGTTTTGAAGAAAAGCTTTCGTGTAAAAAGAGAGAAAGATTTTAAAGCGATTTTCAAGGACGGAACAAGTTTTGCCAATCGAAAATTTGTTGTCTACCAATTGGAAAACCAGCAAAACCATTTTCGAGTAGGACTGTCCGTCAGCAAAAAGCTGGGGAATGCAGTTACCAGAAATCAAATCAAGAGACGAATCCGGCACATTCTACAAGGTGTAAAAGGGAGTTTAGTAGAGCATGTTGATTTTGTCGTGATTGCCCGAAAAGGGGTGGAAACCTTGGAATATGCAGAGATGGAGAAAAACCTACTCCACGTATTAAAGTTATCAAAGATTTACCAGGAAGGAAATGGGAGTGAAAAAGAAACTACAGTTGACTAGTTTGTTGGGCTTGTCCTTGTTTATCATGACAGCCTGTGCAACAAATGGTACAGCTAGCGATATAACAGCAGACTCGACAGACTTTTGGAGCAAATTCGTCTATTTTTTTGCTGAAATTATCCGCTTTTTGTCCTTTGACATTAGTATCGGAGTGGGGATTATCCTCTTCACGATTTTGATCCGGACGATTCTATTACCGGTCTTTCAGACACAGATGGTTGCCTCTAGAAAAATGCAAGAGGCTCAACCACGCATCAAGGCTTTGCGAGAGCAATATCCGGGTCGTGATATGGAAAGTAGAACCAAGCTAGACCAGGAGATGCGTAAGGTTTATAAAGAGTTAGGGATCAAACATTCATCCTCTCTCTGGCCGATTTTAATACAAATGCCGGTTCTCTTGGCGCTCTTTCAAGCCTTGAGTCGAGTAGACTTTTTGAAAACAGGTCACTTTTTATGGATTAATTTGGGAGGAGTGGATACAAGTTTTGTCCTTCCGATTTTGGCGGCAGTCTTTACCTTCTTGAGTAGCTGGTTATCGAATAAAGCTTTATCTGAAAAAAGTGGAGCTACGACAGGGATGATGTATGGTATGCCTGTATTGATCTTTGTTTTTGCCATCTCCGCCCCAAGTGGTGTAGCCTTGTACTGGGCTGTATCCAATGCTTACCAAGTTCTGCAAACCTATTTCTTGAACAATCCTTTCAAGATTATTGCTGAAAGAGAAGCAGTGGCGCAAGCAGAAAAAGATTTAGAAGGCAAGAAGAGAAAAGCCTTGAAAAAAGCACAGAAAAAGAAAAAATAAGGAGGAATCTGGTAATGGTATTATTTACAGGTTCAACGGTTGAAGAAGCAATCCAAAAAGGATTGAAAGAATTAGATATTCCAAGAATGAAGGCCCACATCAAGGTCGTTTCAAAAGAGAAAAAAGGATTCTTGGGCTTGTTTGGTAAGAAGCCAGCTCAAGTTGATATCGAAGCCATTAGTGAAACGACAGTGATCAAAGCCAATCAGCAGGCCATTAAAGGGGTTCCAAAAGAAGTCAATGAAAAAAATGAACCCGTGAAAACAGTAAGTGAAGCAACTGTTGATTTGGGGCATGTAGTTGAAGCGATTAAGAAGATTGAAGAAGAAGGTCAAGGTGTTTCTGAAGAGGTCAAGGCTGAAATCTTGAAAAATGAAAAGCATGCCAGCACGATTTTGGAAGAAACAGGCCATATTTCAATTTTAAATGAATTGGAACCAGAGGATACTACCGAGGAAGTGGGCTCTGCTCCAGAAAAAGAAACTGAAAGGCAGGAAGCAACAAGTCAATCTTTGGAAGATTTAGGCTTGAAAGTAGAACCAAGTTATGACATCGAACAGGTGGCAGCTGAAGTAGCTAGCTACGTTCAAACCATTGTGGATGATATGGATGTTGAAGGGACGATTTCAAGCGACTACAATCGCCGCACTATCAATCTTCAAATTGACACTAATGAACCAGGTCGTATTATCGGCTACCACGGAAAAGTCTTGAAAGCTCTTCAGTTGTTAGCGCAAAATTACCTTTACAACCGCTATTCAAGAACCTTCTACATCACAATCAATGTCAATGATTACGTTGAGCACCGTGCAGAAGTCTTGCAAACTTACGCTCAAAAATTGGCGACTCGCGTTTTAGAAGAAGGACGTAGCCAACAAACTGATCCAATGTCAAATAGCGAACGCAAGATTATCCATCGCATTATTTCGCGCATGGATGGCGTGACGAGTTACTCTGAGGGTGACGAACCAAATCGCTATGTTGTCGTAGATGCAGAATAAGCAAAGCAAAATCAGGTTCATCCTGATTTTTTGCTAGGAAAGGAAAGATTTAGATATGCTGAAAGCAGTTAGAGAATACCTATCATTTGCAGGAGTCCAGTACCGCAATCCTGATAAAGCTGGCGACGAAAGAGAAAAGATGTTGGACTTGCGGCAAAAAGGTCAAGAGGCTCGGAAGTCTTTTACAGAATTGGCCAAAATCTTTCAAGCAAGTCATCCAGAATGGCAACTGCAACAGACTAGTCAGTGGATGAACCAAGCGCAACGCTTGCGACCGCATTTCTGGGCATATTTACAGAGAGACGGACAAGTGACAGAACCTATGATGGCTCTTCGTTTATATGGAACACCTGCTAATTATGGGATTTCTTTGGAAGTCAGTTTCATCGAGCGCAAGAAAGACGAGCAGACTTTAGACAAGCAAGCCAAGGTTTTAGAACTTCCAGCGGTAGAAGGAATTTATTATCTAGTCTACTCAAATGGTGAAAGTCATAAGGTGGAGGCAACTGAGGAGAATCGTCGTACTTTACGCGAGAAGGTGAGAAGTCAGGAAGTCCGTAAAGTTTTGGTTAAGGCAGATGTTTCCTTCATTGCAAATCAGTCAGTAGAAGCGATATTGGAGAAGCTAGAAGAGGCTTATGCGCGCTTGCTCCCGTACTATGAGGTGACGAGGGAATAGAAAATCAAATGTGTTAGATGAGCGCAAATTGTTTTATTGCTATTCTATGCATTTTTTCATATAATAGTAAAATAGGATGTGTGATTCATTAATCACCTCAAAGAGAAAGGAAATTCTATGTCAAATCTATCTGTTAATGCAATTCGTTTTCTAGGTATTGACGCCATCAACAAAGCAAACTCAGGTCACCCAGGGGTGGTTATGGGGGCTGCTCCTATGGCCTATAGCCTCTTTACAAAGCAACTTCGTATCAATCCAGCTCAACCAAACTGGATCAACCGCGATCGCTTTATTCTTTCAGCAGGACACGGCTCAATGCTTCTTTATGCTCTTCTTCACCTCTCTGGTTTTGAAGATGTTAGCATGGATGAAGTCAAGAACTTCCGCCAATGGGGTTCCAAAACACCAGGTCACCCAGAATTTGGTCATACTGCAGGGGTTGACGCGACAACTGGTCCTCTAGGACAAGGGATTTCTACTGCTACTGGTTTTGCCCAAGCAGAACGCTTCTTAGCAGCCAAATATAACCGCGAAGGCTTCAATATCTTTGACCACTATACTTATGTGATCTGTGGAGACGGAGATTTGATGGAAGGTGTCTCAAGTGAGGCGGCTTCATACGCAGGCTTGCAAAAACTTGACAAGTTGGTGGTTCTTTATGATTCAAATGACATCAACTTGGATGGTGAGACAAAGGATTCTTTCACTGAAAGTGTTCGTGAGCGCTACAATGCCTACGGCTGGCATACAGCCTTGGTTGAAGATGGAACAGACTTGGAAGCAATCCATGCGGCTATCGAAGCTGCTAAAGCTTCAGGCAAACCATCTTTGATTGAAGTGAAGACTGTGATTGGATACGGTTCTCCAAACAAACAAGGAACTAATGCCGTACACGGTGCTCCTCTTGGAGCAGATGAAACTGCAGCAACTCGCCAAGCGCTCGGTTGGGACTATGAACCATTTGAAATCCCAGAACAAGTTTATGCTGATTTCAAAGAAAATGTTGCAGACCGTGGCGCGTCAGCTTATCAAGCTTGGACTAAATTAGTTGCTGACTATAAAGAAGCGCATCCAGAACTGGCTGCAGAAGTAGAAGCCATCATCGACGGACGTGATCCAGTTAAAGTTACTCCAGCAGACTTCCCAGCCTTAGAAAATGGTTTCTCTCAAGCAACTCGTAATTCAAGTCAAGATGCTTTGAATGTTGTAGCAGCTAAGCTACCAACCTTCCTAGGTGGATCAGCTGACCTCGCTCACTCAAACATGACTTATATTAAGACTGATGGACTTCAAGACGACGCTAATCGCTTGAACCGCAACATTCAGTTTGGTGTTCGTGAATTTGCAATGGGAACGATCTTGAACGGAATGGCCCTTCACGGTGGACTTCGTGTTTATGGTGGTACTTTCTTTGTCTTCTCTGACTATGTGAAAGCAGCTGTCCGCTTGTCAGCCTTGCAAGGACTTCCTGTGACTTATGTCTTTACCCACGATTCAATCGCAGTTGGTGAAGATGGTCCAACGCACGAACCAGTTGAACACTTAGCAGGTCTCCGTGCTATGCCAAATCTGAATGTTTTCCGCCCAGCAGATGCGCGTGAAACTCAAGCGGCTTGGTACCTTGCCGTGACAAGCGAAAAAACACCAACTGCCCTTGTCTTGACACGTCAAAATTTGACTGTCGAAGAAGGAACAGACTTTGACAAAGTTGCGAAAGGTGCCTATGTTGTCTATGAAAATGCAGCAGACTTTGATACAATTTTGATTGCAACAGGTTCAGAGGTGAATTTGGCGGTCGCAGCTGCCAAAGAATTGGCTAGCCAAGGTGCAAAAGTCCGTGTAGTCAGCATGCCATCAACAGATGTCTTTGACGTACAAGATGCAGCTTACAAGGAAGAAATTCTTCCAAATGCAGTTCGCCGTCGTGTTGCGGTCGAAATGGGAGCAACTCAAAACTGGTACAAGTATGTTGGTCTTGATGGTGCAGTTCTCGGTATTGATACCTTCGGAGCATCTGCCCCAGCACCAAAAGTATTGGCAGAGTATGGATTTACAGTTGAAAATCTAGTCAAAGTCGTTCAAAACTTGAAATAATCACAAAAATCAGAGTGAAAACTCTGATTTTTTATAACCATAAAAACAAGGCACAATCTTGTAAAAGTAGCTGAAATTTGATATAGTAGTCCTATGTAAAATACAAAGGAGAAAATACTATGGAAAATATTAGTCCAAATTTAACATTTTTGATCATGCTTGTAGGTATGTTTGCCTTGATGTTCTTTATGCAACGTTCTCAAAAGAAACAAGCACAAAAGCGTATGGAAAGCTTGAACAAGCTTCAAAAAGGCTATGAAGTCATTACAATTGGTGGGCTTTACGGAACAGTGGATGAAGTAGATACTGAGAAAGGTACAATCGTACTGGATGTAGATGGCGTTTATTTGACTTTTGAATTGGCTGCGATTAAGACCGTTTTGCCACTCAAAGAAGCTGCGACACCAGAAGGAACAGTTGTTGACGAAGGCGGAGCAATCGAAGAATAAAACGGGACCTGTCACTCCCGTTTTTCTATGAGATGAGAGGAAAAGGGATGAAAAAAATAGTATTTGTTTGCTTAGGAAATATTTGCCGAAGTCCCATGGCAGAGTTTGTGATGAAGTCCATGACGAGCGCTTACCAAGTCGAGAGTCGTGCAACGTCATCATGGGAACATGGCAATCCGATTCATAAGGGAACGCAAGGAATTTTCCAGCAATATCAGATCCCGTATGACAAAGATAAAACATCGCTTCAGATTGGCAGAGAAGACTTTGAATCGTTTGATTACATTATCGGTATGGATGCTTCAAACGTTTCAGATTTGTGTCACATGTGCCCTCAGGAACTACAGTACAAAATCTACTCTTTTGCATCTGAAAGTGTCCCAGATCCTTGGTATACAGGAAATTTTGAGGAAACCTATGCTCGTATCACAAGTGGATGTCAAAGCTGGCTGGATCGATTAGAAAATGAGAGTAACAATGGAAAAGCTTAAACAATTTTATGAAAAGGGTAGAGTTTACCTAACTCGTCCTAGGTTAGAGCTCATTGCAGTAGTTGTAATGGTACTCTGTGCTCTTTCGGTATTTCTGCTAAATATGCCTAAAAAGGGTGTCTTGACACTTGATGGTGGAGCTCTTGTTTATGATGGCACCTTGGTACGAGGGAAAATGAATGGTCAAGGAACCCTGACCTTTGAAAACGGAGACCAATATACAGGTGATTTCAATAATGGAGCCTTTAATGGAAAAGGGACTTTCCAATCAAAAGATGGCTGGAAATACGAAGGTGATTTTGTAAATGGTCAGGCTGAAGGTCAAGGGAAGTTGACTACAGAGCAAGAAGTTGTTTATGAAGGGACCTTTAAACAAGGCGTTTTTCAACAAAAACAGTAGTCTCCAAGTTAGGAGACTATTTTCAAAATCTAAAAAGAAAACGCTTTCTGTGCTTAAATTCGGTAAATAACTCTCAACTAGAAAAACTTTGTGAAATAAAAAAATTTTCTCCATAATTTCACAATCATCCAAGCAAAACTCTGTCGCGTAGCTATATTGAGAAAAAAATCACAATCTCAGGAAATTTCTTTGTGAAATGTTTATGAAACTGTTTACAAAGCATAAAAAAAGAGTTATAATAAACTTGTGAAAAAATTAACAAAGGATAAAATCCTTAAAGGCTATGGAGGATAATATGGCTGATAAAAAAACAGTAACACCAGAGGAAAAACAACTTGCTGCTGAAAAGCATGTCGATGGTCTCGTGAAAAAAGCCTTGGTTGCGCTTGATGAAATGCGCAAGTTGAACCAAGAGCAAGTTGACTACATCGTGGCAAAAGCTTCGGTTGCAGCACTTGACGCGCACGGTATCCTTGCACAACATGCAGTTGAAGAAACTGGTCGTGGAGTATTTGAAGACAAGGCGACAAAAAATCTATTTGCCTGCGAGCACGTAGTGAACAATATGCGTGGAGTTAAAACAGTTGGAGTTATCGAAGATGATCCAATTACAGGTTTGACAAAGATTGCGGAGCCTGTCGGTGTAATCTGTGGTGTCACTCCGACAACAAACCCAACTTCAACAGCGATTTTCAAATCCTTGATTGCTTTGAAAACACGTAATCCAATCGTGTTTGCCTTCCACCCATCAGCTCAAGAATCTTCTGCTCACGCAGCACAAATCGTTCGTGATGCAGCTATTGCGGCTGGAGCACCTGAAAACTGTGTTCAATGGATTACAGAACCATCTATGGAAGCAACTGGAGCGCTTATGAACCACGAAGGTGTTGCAACTATCCTTGCAACTGGTGGTAATGCCATGGTTAAAGCTGCATACTCATGTGGAAAACCAGCTCTTGGGGTAGGTGCCGGAAACGTTCCTGCCTATGTAGAAAAATCTGCTGACCTTCGTCAAGCTGCTCATGACATTGTGATGTCTAAGTCATTTGATAATGGGATGGTCTGTGCATCAGAACAAGCCGTTATCATTGATAAAGAAGTGTATGACGAGTTTGTAGAAGAATTCAAATCATATCACACTTACTTTGTAAACAAGAAAGAAAAAGCACTTCTTGAAGAATTCTGTTTCGGTGTAAAAGCTAATAGCAAAAACTGTGCAGGTGCTAAACTAAATGCAAACATCGTTGGTAAACCAGCAGCATGGATTGCTGAACAAGCAGGATTTAGTGTTCCAGAAGGAACAAACATCTTGGCTGCGGAATGTGCAGAAGTAGGACCGAAAGAACCATTGACTCGTGAAAAATTGTCACCAGTTATCGCTGTCCTAAAAGCTGAAGACACAGAAGACGGTCTTACAAAAGCTCGTCAAATGGTTGAGTTTAACGGACTTGGTCACTCAGCAGCCATCCATACAAAAGACGAAGCTCTTGCTAAACGCTTTGGTACAGAAATTAAAGCAATGCGTATTATCTGGAACTCTCCATCTACTTTCGGTGGTATCGGTGACGTATACAATGCCTTCATTCCATCATTGACACTTGGATGTGGTTCATATGGACACAACTCAGTCGGTGATAACGTGAGTGCGATCAACCTTCTAAACATCAAGAAAGTAGGGAAACGTAGAAATAATATGCAGTGGTTTAAAGTTCCTTCAAAAATTTACTTCGAACGCAATTCTATCCAATACCTTCAAACATGTGAAGATATTGAACGCGTTATGATTGTTACAGACAAATCGATCGAAAAACTTGGTTTTGTTCAACGCATTATTGACCAATTGAACAAACGCAGCAACCGTGTAACTGTCCAAGTCTTCTCAGACGTTGAACCAGACCCAGATATCACAACTGTAGAACGTGGTACTGAAGTAATGAGAGCATTTGAACCAGACACAATCATCGCTCTTGGTGGTGGTTCTCCAATGGACGCGGCCAAAGTAATGTGGCTCTTCTACGAACAACCACAAATCGACTTCCGTGACTTGGTTCAAAAATTCATGGACATCCGTAAACGTGCCTTCCGCTTCCCATCACTTGGTAAGAAAGCGAAATACATTGGTATTCCAACAACTTCAGGTACAGGTTCAGAAGTAACACCATTTGCCGTTATCTCTGATAAGAAAAACAATCGTAAATACCCATTGGCTGACTACTCATTGACACCAACTATTGCGATTGTTGACCCTGCTTTGGTTGAGTCAGTTCCAGACTTCATCGCTGCGGATACAGGTATGGACGTCTTGACTCACGCGACTGAAGCTTACACTTCAAACTTCGCTAACGACTATACAGACGGTATCGCCCTTCAAACAATCAAACTTGTCTTTGAATGGTTGGAAAAATCTGTTAAGACAGCTGATCCAGAAGCTCGCGAAAAAATGCACAATGCATCTACAATGGCTGGTATGGCCTTTGCCAATGCCTTCCTTGGTATGAGCCACTCAATGGCCCACAAGATCGGTGCGGTTCACCATACTGTTCACGGACGTACAAACGCAATCTTGCTTCCATACGTTATCCGTTACAATGGTACTCGCCCATCTAAGACGACTACATGGCCTAAGTATAACTACTGGAAAGCTGACGAAAAATTCCAAGATATTGCTAGAATGCTTGGATTGCCTCACTCAACTCCAGAAGAAGCAGTTGAAGCATACGCTAAAGCTGTTTACGAACTTGGTGTTGCAGTAGGTATCAAGATGAACTTCAAGGATCAAGGAATCGATGAAAAAGCTTGGAAAGACAGCTTGCATGAAATTGCCTTGCTTGCTTATGAAGACCAATGTTCACCTGCTAACCCTCGCTTGCCAATGGTAGCTGACATGGAAGAAATCATGGCAGATGCTTACTATGGTTATGCAGAACGACCAGGACGTCGCAAATAATTGTTTATCAGCCTAGAGACAGGAGAAATTCTGTCTCTTTTTTGTAAACTCTGAAAGCGTTGAAATTGGAGTTTCACCTTGAAATGAAGAGGATATGCAGATATTATAAAAGATTCTAGAGATATGCTTTGAAAATAAAAGAATGGATGAATAAAAAGGGGGAGAAAAAGTAGAAAAGCAGGAGAGAAAATCAACGCCCGTACTTGCAATTAAACTCAAATAGTTATATAATAGGTTTGTTGAAAGGTGATTTGTAGTGATTCAAGTTACTCTTTTCACAATAAAATTTTCATGATTTTCATAAGGAGGAAATCACTAATGGTAGTTAAAGTTGGTATTAACGGTTTCGGACGTATCGGTCGTCTTGCTTTCCGCCGTATCCAAAACGTAGAAGGTGTTGAAGTTACTCGCATCAACGACCTTACAGATCCAGTTATGCTTGCACACTTGTTGAAATACGACACAACTCAAGGTCGTTTCGACGGTACTGTAGAAGTTAAAGAAGGTGGTTTCGAAGTTAACGGTAAATTCGTTAAAGTTTCTGCTGAACGTGATCCAGAACAAATCGACTGGGCTACTGACGGTGTAGAAATCGTTCTTGAAGCAACTGGTTTCTTTGCTAAGAAAGATGCAGCTGAAAAACACCTTAAAGGTGGAGCTAAGAAAGTTGTTATCACTGCTCCTGGTGGAAACGACGTTAAAACAGTTGTATTTAACACTAACCACGACGTTCTTGATGGTACTGAAACAGTTATCTCAGGTGCTTCATGTACTACAAACTGCTTGGCTCCAATGGCTAAAGCTCTTCAAGATAACTTCGGTGTTGTAGAAGGATTGATGACTACTATCCACGCTTACACTGGTGACCAAATGATCCTTGACGGACCACACCGTGGTGGTGACCTTCGCCGTGCTCGCGCTGGTGCTGCAAACATCGTTCCTAACTCAACTGGTGCTGCTAAAGCTATCGGTCTTGTAATCCCAGAATTGAATGGTAAACTTGACGGATCTGCACAACGTGTTCCAACTCCAACTGGATCAGTTACTGAATTGGTAGCAGTTCTTGAAAAGAACGTTACTGTCGATGAAGTAAACGCAGCTATGAAAGCAGCTTCAAACGAATCATACGGTTACACAGAAGATCCAATCGTATCTTCAGATATCGTAGGTATGTCTTACGGTTCATTGTTTGACGCAACTCAAACTAAAGTTCTTGACGTTGACGGTAAACAATTGGTTAAAGTTGTATCATGGTACGACAACGAAATGTCATACACTGCACAACTTGTACGTACTCTTGAATACTTCGCAAAAATCGCTAAATAATTCTTGAGTCAATAAAAGCAAGACCTTCCGGTCTTGCTTTTTTGTATAGAAAAATGGATGATAGTGTCATCCATTTTGTTTTAATTCTGTTTCGAAAGTATCCGAGAGGGCAGTAAAACTCAATTGTTCTAAGGTGAGTGGATGGGTAAAGGAAAGTCGAAAGGCGTGGAGCATAAGCCGATTTGTCTTTGATTTACTATTATAGAGAGGATCGCCTAGGATAGGGTGCTTATGGTGAGAAAGGTGAACACGGATTTGATGCGTTCGACCGGTCTTTAGTTTGCAACGAACTAAGGAAGTTTTGTTTGGGAATTGCTTTAATCTGCTTACCTGAGTTTCGGCATGTTGCCCACTTTTGGAATCTACCACTCGTTTTCTGCGATCGTGTCGATCACGACCAATTTTATCTCGGAAGATAAGTTCTTTGTTCCCTACTTGCCCCTCTACGAGTGCCCAGTACTCACGAGCAATTTTCTTTTTTTCCAACAAACGATTGAGAATGGGAAGGATAAAAGGATTTTTAGCAAAAAGTACTAAACCGCTTGTTTCCATATCCAGGCGATGAACGACATAGCAGGTTTGGCCAACGTGTGCAGAGACATGGTTGAGAAGGGCAATTTCATCAGGTTGATTGCCGTGTGTTTTTATGCCTTCTGGTTTATTGACAACAATGAGATGTTGATCTTGATAAACTTCTTGAACGAGGTCTGGGTTTCCCCAAAGGATTTCTTTTGGGGGATAATCTTCCTCGTCAAAAGTCAACTGGCAAATGTCACCTGGTTTGACCATCTCGTTCCAGTGAACTTCTTTGTGGTTCATTAAGATGTTCTTCTTTGTTCTCAAAAAATGACGGATTTTTCTAGGGATAAGGAGTTGTTCCTCTAGGAATTGCTTGACCGTCATTTGAGGCAAGGATTCGGGTAGTGTAAATGTGAATTGCATACAGATATTGTAACAAAAAAAGCCCTATTTGGATAGGGAGTAGCTAAATTCTTGAGTTCCTATGGTGAAGATGATAAAATAAACGCATGAAATTAGATAAATTATTTGAGAAATTTCTTTCTCTCTTTAAAAAAGAAACGAATGAATCCGCGGAGTCTGATTCGACTAGCATGCGTCGTTCACGGAGCGATAGAAAAAAATTGTCCCAAGTAGGCCCGATTCGGAAATTTTGGCGTCGTTATCATCTGACAAAAATCGTCATCATTTTAGGGTTAAGTGCAGGTTTGCTAGTAGGAACCTACCTATTTGCGATAGCCAAGTCTACCAATGTCAATGACTTACAAAATGCCTTGAAAACGCGAACTCTGATTTTTGACCGCGAAGAAAAAGAGGCAGGCGCCCTATCCGGTCAAAAGGGGACCTATGTTGAGCTGACAGATATTAGTAAAGACTTGCAGAATGCTGTCGTCGCGACAGAGGACCGTTCCTTCTATAAAAATGACGGGATTAACTATGGTCGTTTCTTCCTAGCTATTGTCACAGCAGGTCGTTCTGGAGGTGGTTCTACCATCACCCAACAGTTGGCGAAAAATGCCTATCTGTCTCAGGACCAAACCGTTGAACGGAAGGCCAAGGAGTTTTTCCTAGCTTTAGAATTGACAAAAAAATACAGCAAGGAGCAAATCCTTACTATGTACCTCAATAACGCCTACTTTGGAAATGGGGTATGGGGTGTTGAAGATGCAAGTAAGAAATATTTCGGTGTATCCGCTTCGCAACTAACGCTTGATCAGGCGGCGACTCTAGCAGGGATGCTCAAGGGACCAGAATTGTATAATCCATTAAATTCTGTTGAAACTTCGACCAACCGTAGGGATACTGTATTACAAAATATGGTTGCAGCGGGCTATATTGATAATAATCAAGAGACCGAAGCGGCTGGAGTAGATATGGCTTCTCAACTGCAAGATAAGTATGAAGGCAAAGTTTCGGATTATCGTTACCCGTCCTATTTTGATGCAGTTGTCAACGAAGCGGTTTCCAAGTACAATCTCACAGAAGAAGAGATTGTCAACAACGGCTATCGAATCTACACAGAGCTTGACCAAAACTACCAAGCAAACATGCAGGTTATTTACGAAAACACTTCGCTATTTCCAACAGCAGAAGACGGAACGCATGCCGAATCAGGTAGTGTCTCTCTAGAACCCAAGACTGGTGGAGTGCGTGGAGTTGTTGGTCGTGTAGCTGGGGATGACAAACCAGGCTTTCGTAATTTTAACTATGCCACTCAGTCTAAACGTAGCCCAGGCTCAACCATTAAACCTTTAGTCGTTTATACACCTGCAGTAGAAGCGGGATGGGCCTTGAACAAGCAACTGGATAATCATACGATGCAGTACAACAGTTATCAAGTAGACAACTATGCGGGCATTAAGACATCTCCAGAAGTACCTATGTATCAGGCCTTGGCGGAATCACTCAACCTACCGGCAGTTGCGACTGTAAATGAATTAGGTATTGACAAAGCTTTTGACGCTGGGGAGAGATTTGGCCTGAATATGGAAAAAGTTGACCGAGTTCTTGGAGTTGCTCTTGGTGGAGGTGTGGAGACGAATCCTCTCCAGATGGCGCAAGCCTATGCAGCCTTTGCCAATGGAGGTCTAATGCCTGAAGCTCATTTCATCACTCGTATTGAGAATGCCAGCGGTCAGGTCATAAAGAGTCATAAAAATTCCCAAAAACGAGTGATTGATAAGTCGGTAGCTGATAAAATGACCAGTATGATGCTAGGAACATTTACCAATGGTACAGGAATTAGTTCGTCACCAGCGGATTACGTTATGGCTGGTAAAACAGGTACGACTGAAGCTGTTTTCAACCCAGAATATACCAGTGACCAGTGGGTGATTGGCTATACTCCAGATGTTGTAATCAGCCACTGGCTCGGTTTCCCAACAACAGATGAGAGTCATTATCTAGCAGGTTCGACCTCAAATGGAGCAGCCCATGTCTTTAGAAGTATGGCTAATACCATTTTGCCCCACACTCCAGGTAGCACTTTTACAGTTGAGAATGCTTATAAACAAAATGGGATTGAACCAGAAAATACGAAAAAGCAGGTTGCTGAGAATGAGACAAACCAGTCTGAGGATCCGATAGGAGATATTCGTAGTCGTGCTCAAAATCTTGTAGATGAAGCAGGTCGGGCGATTTCAGAAGCCAAGATAAAAGAAAAAGCCCAGACAATATGGGACTCAATCCTTAATCTATTTCGTTAAGAGGCTTGTCAAAGCCTAGGTTTCTTGTTATAATAGATAAGATGGAGGCGTTATGGCACTAAAAAAAGCAAGCCTAGCTTGTGCAGTTTGTGGTTCAAGGAATTACTCAATCAAAATTAGTGGGAACCCCAAGCCAACACGACTAGAAGTAAATAAATTTTGTAAACATTGTGGAAAATATACGACACATAGAGAAACGAGATAGGAGAGAACGATGGGTTTTATTAAGGATATTTTTAAACTTCTTAAAGAAACAACTTGGCCAACTCGCAAAGAAAGCTGGAGAGATTTTCGCTCTATTATGGAATACACAGCCTTCTTTGTGGTCATCATTTACATTTTTGACCAGTTGATTGTTTCAGGTTTGATTCGATTTATTAACATTTTTTAGAAGAGAAGCGGAGAACTTCTGCTAACTTTCTTCTATATATGTATGAAAGGAAATATCATGGATAGTTTTGACAAGGGATGGTTTGTTCTACAAACTTATTCTGGCTATGAAAATAAGGTAAAAGAAAATCTATTGCAACGTGCGCAAACATATAACATGTTGGATAATATTCTACGCGTTGAAATTCCAACACAAACCGTGCAAGTTGAGAAAAATGGAAAGAAAAAGGAAGTTGAAGAGAATCGCTTTCCAGGTTATGTCCTTGTGGAAATGGTCATGACAGATGAAGCATGGTTCGTTGTTCGAAACACACCTAATGTAACAGGATTCGTCGGCTCACACGGGAACAGATCAAAACCAACTCCACTATTGGAACAAGAAATCCGTGATATCTTGGTTTCAATGGGACAAACTGTTCAAGAGTTTGATATTGATGTTGAAGTTGGTCAGACAGTCCGCATCATTGATGGCGCTTTTGCAGACTACACAGGTAAAATTACTGAAATTGATAACAATAAAGTGAAGATGATTATCTCTATGTTTGGTAATGATACGATTGCAGAAGTGAACCTCAACCAAATTGCAGAATTATAACCCCAGAGAGGCTTTGCCTCTCTTTTTATGTGCCGTTGAGGAAGGAAGAAGTATAAAACAGAGGAAGTAGACCCATGGGCTCGCGCATTTTGCTAAACTAAATGCAGAAAGGAGAGGTCTATGAATCTAAAAGACTTATATGAAGAAAGTAAGGGAATTGTCCATAAGTGTCGCAAAGATTATCATTTGCATCTGTGGGAGAAAGAGGACTGGGATCAAGAAGGCATGTTATGCCTATATGAGCTGGTGACTCGCAACCCAGAGTTACTAGAGGGCGAGCGCCATCAACTTTATGTTTGCTTTAAAACAAAATTTAGAAATCGTATTCTAGATTACATCCGTAAGCAGGAAAGTCACAAGCGTCGTTTCGACAAAGAACCCTATGAAGAGGTGAGTGAGATTAGCCACCGTCTAGGAGAAAAAGGACTCAGGCTGGACGATTATTATCTTTTTCACGAACTTCTAAAGAATTACAAATCAAAGCAGAGTATGGAAAAACAAGAGCTAATAGATCGTCTAATAGGAGGAGAAGTCTTTAGAGGACGGAAAGCTCTTCTGAGAGAACTTTCCCTTATCTTTTCAGAATTTCGATAAAGAAGAAAAAAGTTCTTGACAAAGGCGGAAAAGTAGGTATAATAGAAAGAGTTGAAAA
>NZ_KV802734.1:0-74374 GCF_001810825.1 Streptococcus sp. HMSC076C08
GACCAGCTCATTACCCTTCAACAGCGTGAGTGATTCCTACTTAATTGAGACTAGATAGTGATCGCATAATCAAATCAATATCTTGATTTTCAAGTTCTTGGATAATATGAAGGTATGTTTTTTGAGTAGTGGTCATGCTAGCATGCCCTAGTCGTCTAGCAACACTAGCAATTGAAACACCAGCAAAAAGCAGAAGTGAAGCATGGGTATGCCGCAGACCGTGTAAAGTAATCACGGGAACTTTGGCTTCCTTACATCTCTTCTCTAAGACGTTATTTATAGTAGAATTGTATATTTTCCCATGAACAAAGATAGGTTGTTCCAAAGGGAGATCACGCGTTAGTTCGGCAAATTGGATAACAGTTTGCCAATCTAATTGAATTTTTCGAACAGAAGAACGATTTTTCGTTGGTGCAAATTCTCCAACTTCTTTATAATTCCAAGTTTTATTAATACTGAGTAGTTGATGAGGAAAGTCAAAGTCAGCTGGTGTGATGCCCAGAGCTTCAGAAAAACGAATTCCAGTCTTAGCTGTTAGTAATATGAGCCAATCCCAGTTGAGATGATTAGATAGCTTTAAATGAGTTAAGAGTGTATGAAGTTCAAACTGATTGAGGTATTTTGGCTTCTTTTCTCGAGGATTTTTCCCTTTAATAATGGCCTTACGAGTAGGATCGTGAGTGATTAACCCTTCATCTACAGCATCCATAATCGCACTTTTAAGCTGATGGTGAAAATCCATTGTTGTGACACGTTCATGCTCTTTTGCGTAGTTATTGAGTAACTGTTGATAAACGATACGATTTACATCGCATAGTTTTAGATCAGGTGCTAGTTCTTGTAGCCAGTGCAGGGTCATTTTGTATTTTTGTAAAGTAACATTTCGGATGGCTCCTTCTTTGTAAATGGTAATCCATTGTTTGTAGTAGGTATGTAGGTAGTCGTTTGGAGTTATTTTAGCTAACATTTGGAAATTCCTTTCTAATAGGTTGGTGTATACTAATGGCTCGCCTCATTAGTATCATACTACTTTTATCAGCTGTTTAAAAATATGATTGTGGAGGGATAGCAAAAAACTCACAAGCAAGTTTCGCTCAGAATCTTGTTTGTGAGTTTTTCTTATTCATTCCTCGTACTCTCTCTCAAAGTCAGTCTGGTTCCCAGCATGGTTAGGCTAGGGATTTTGCGACCGTGTAGAACTTCCTTGTTAAGAATATCCATCCCTGCTCGGCCCATTTCCTCGGTATAGACAGTGATACTGGAGAGGGGGGGATAGACCTGCTTGGTCAGGCTAGTGTCGTTAAAAGAAATGAGGCTGACGCGGTCTGGTAGGCTGATTCCAGCTTCTTGAAGGGCACGAAGGGCACCGATGGCTAAACTATCGCTGGCTGCGAAAAAGGCTGGTGGGAGTTGTTCTCCTAGCTTGTGAATGGCCTCCTTCATCAAGTCATAGCCAGACTGGGCAGTAAAGCTCCCCTGAAAGACCAGTTCTTTATGGTAGATTCCATTTGCTTGGGTATAGTCTTTGAAATTCTCTAGCCGCTTATCCTGGATAATTTCTTCCTGGTCGGTTGTTTCCTCAAGGCCTGTGAGAATTCCAATACGGTTCATCCCTTGGCTGAGGAAATGGTCTACAACTTGTTTCACAGCAGTGTAAAAGTCAGTGATAATACAGGTATGACCTAGTGAGAGGGTGTCGCTGTCTATAAAGACTAAAGGTTTTTGGTATTCTTCAAAGGCGGCAATCTGATCTCGGCTAAATTTTCCGATGCAGAGAATGCCAATCACTTCCTCGCTGAGGGTAAAAGGATGATCGTTAAAATAGCGCAAGATATCATAGTCCAGTTCTTGGGCTCTTTTTTCAATACCGAGACGAATCTGATAGTAGTAGAGATCGTCCAACTCCCCTTGTTCGCTGACCCATTGGATAATGGCAATCTTTTGCTTGGGTTTGTGGGATTCGCCTGTCTTGAGGTGCTTAGTATAGCCCAGCTCTTCCGCGACAGTTAAAATACGGTGTCTGGTTTCTTCTGTAACAGATAGGCTCTGGTCGCGATTGAGGACACGAGATACGGTCGCGATAGAGACAGAGGCTAGCTGTGCGATATCTTTTAAGGTAGCCATAAATCCTCCTCCTTTTAGGTTAGTATATCATATTTTTCTGCTTTTTACTGATAGTTTAGTAAAAGTTTAGTAAAAAGGATTGACCTTGGTAAATCCCTTGGATACAATAGAAGAAAACGATTACACGTTAAGGCGACTTAACGAACAGTCAAAGGAGAATTTATATGACACAAGATCTTACTACTGAAGCCCTTCGCAAAGACTTTCTTGCCGTTTTTGGTCAAGAAGCAGACCAAACTTTCTTTTCACCAGGCCGTATCAATTTGATTGGTGAACACACGGATTACAATGGTGGACATGTTTTCCCAGCAGCTATTTCCTTGGGAACTTATGGGGCGGCTCGCAAACGTGACGACCAAGTTTTGCGTTTCTACTCAGCCAACTTTGAGGACAAGGGTATCATTGAAGTGCCTCTTACTGACCTCAAGTTTGAAAAAGAGCACAGCTGGACCAACTATCCAAAAGGGGTTCTTCATTTCTTGCAAGAAGCAGGTCATGTCATTGACAAAGGTTTTGATTTTTATGTCTTTGGGAATATCCCAAATGGTTCAGGTTTGTCATCATCAGCGTCCTTGGAACTCTTGACTGGTGTTGTGGCAGAGCATCTCTTTGGTTTAAAACTAGACCGTTTGGATTTGGTTAAAATCGGAAAACAAACAGAAAACAACTTTATTGGAGTCAACTCTGGTATCATGGACCAGTTTGCTATCGGTATGGGTGCTGACCAACGGGCCATTTACCTGGATACCAATACGTTAGAATATGACTTGGTGCCACTTGATTTGAAGGACAATGTTGTTGTTATCATGAACACTAATAAACGTCGTGAATTGGCGGACTCTAAGTACAATGAACGCCGTGCTGAGTGTGAAAAAGCTGTGGAAGAATTGCAAGCTGCCATGGATATTCAGACCTTGGGTGAATTGGATGAGTGGGCCTTTGACCAATATAGCTATCTGATTAAAGATGAAAATCGCTTAAAACGTGCTCGCCATGCTGTGCTTGAAAACCAACGTACCCTCAAAGCGCAAGCAGCTCTTCAGGCAGGTGATTTGGAAACCTTTGGTCGTTTGATGAATGCTTCTCACGTTTCTCTAGAACATGACTATGAAGTAACTGGCTTGGAATTGGATACCCTTGTTCACGCAGCTTGGGTACAAGAAGGTGTTCTCGGTGCTCGTATGACAGGAGCTGGTTTTGGTGGCTGTGCCATTGCCTTGGTGCAAAAAGATGCTGTTGAGGCCTTTAAGGAAGCTGTAGGCAAGCACTACGAGGAAGTCGTTGGATATGCTCCAAGCTTCTATATCGCTGAAGTTGCAGGTGGCACTCGCGTCCTTGACTAGTTAAAAGGAGGCTCTATCGTGACCTTAGTAGATAAATTTGTAACACACGTTATTGCTGAAAGTTCATTTGAGGAAATGGATCGCATCTACCTGACCAATCGTGTCTTAGCACGGGTGGGCGAAGGAGTTTTGGAAGTTGAGACTGATATGGATAAATTGATTGACCTCAAGGACCAGCTTGTTGAGGAAGCCGTTTGCATGGAAACGATTGAAGATAGTCTGGCTGCGCGCGAAATTCTCGGTGCTGACCTCATGGACTTGGTAACGCCGTGTCCGAGCCAGGTTAATCGTGACTTTTGGACAACCTATGCCCAGTCACCAGAGCAGGCAATTGCAGACTTCTACCAACTCAGTCAGAAAAATGACTACATCAAACTAAAGGCTATCGCAAAGAATATTGCTTATCGTGTTCCGTCTGACTACGGTGAACTAGAGATTACCATCAATCTCTCTAAGCCTGAAAAGGATCCAAAAGAGATTGCAGCAGCCAAGTTGGTGCAAGCTAGCAATTATCCTCAGTGTCAGCTTTGTCTAGAGAATGAGGGCTACCATGGTCGGGTCAACCACCCAGCTCGAAGCAACCACCGTATTATCCGTTTTGAAATGGCTGGGCAGGAGTGGGGCTTCCAGTATTCGCCCTATGCTTATTTTAATGAGCACTGTATTTTCTTAGACGGCCAGCACCGTCCCATGGCTATCAGCCGTCAGAGCTTTGAGCGTCTGCTGGCGATTGTAGAGCAGTTTCCAGGCTATTTTGCAGGTTCGAATGCCGACCTGCCAATCGTGGGAGGCTCTATTCTCACCCATGACCACTATCAGGGAGGCCGTCACGTATTTCCTATGGAATTGGCTCCCTTGCAAAAGACTTTCCGATTTGCTGGTTTTGAACAGGTCAAGGCTGGGATTGTCAAGTGGCCTATGTCAGTGCTTCGTTTGACTTCGGATTCCAAAGAGAATTTGATCAACTTGGCTGACAAGATTTTGCAGGAATGGCGGCAATATTCAGACTCTGAAGTACAGATTTTGTCAGAGACAGACGGGACACCACACCATACCATTACCCCCATTGCCCGTAAACGCGATGGACAGTTTGAGTTGGACTTGGTCTTGCGAGACAATCAGACATCGCCAGAGCATCCTGATGGCATCTATCATCCCCACAAGGATGTCCAACATATCAAGAAGGAAAATATCGGCTTGATTGAGGTCATGGGCTTGGCTATTTTGCCACCACGTCTGAAAGCAGAAGTGGAGCAAGTTGCCAGCTATCTTGTAGGCGATGATGAAGCAGTTGCCTCTTATCATCAGGAATGGGCAGACCAGCTCAAAGATCAACATCCGGACCTAGCGGATAAAGAAAAAGCCCTTGAAATCGTCAAGGACTCTGTGGGCGCTATTTTTGCGCGTGTTTTGGAGGACGCAGGGGTTTACAAGCAGACGGAACAAGGACAGGTAGCCTTTATGCGCTTTGTAGAACAGGTCGGAATTTTACCAGACTAGGAGCTTTCTCCTTGCACAGTCCTATAAAAAGTAGTATCATAGTGTCGTTTGAACTATCAGGAGGAAACGATGAAAGATTTTCATTTTGACGCTATATCGGCCTTTGAAAATTACGAAATAGAAAAAATGAGAGATGGTCATGTTGTGGTGACGACAAAAGTAGTGGACTCGTCGCTCAACTATTATGGCAATGCCCATGGTGGCTATCTCTTCACCCTTTGTGACCAAATCAGTGGTTTGGTAGTCATCTCTCTAGGGCTTGATGGAGTGACGCTCCAATCCTCTATCAACTACCTCAAGGCAGGAAAACTTGACGATGTACTGACCATTAAAGGAGAATGTGTCCATCATGGTCGCACAACTTGTGTCGTGGATGTCGATATTACCAATCAAGATGGCAGAAATGTCTGCAAGGCAACCTTCACCATGTTTGTCACGGGCCAACGGTCAGAAGATAGACAGGTAAGGATATAGAGAAACAAAAAAAGAGGCTCACACCTCTTTTTCTTATTTCTTTTTCCGGTTTAATACTGCATTGAGTACAATGGCGAGTAGGCTGGCTACGACGATTCCGTTTGAGAAGAACATTTGGAAGGCTGTCGGCATGCTGACAAAGAGATTACTATTGTTTAGACCTACACCTGCAGCGATGGATACAGCTGCGATAAGGAAGTTATGTTCATTGTTAGTAAAGTCAACGCGGGCGAGGATTTGCATCCCTTGAAGGGAAACAAAACCAAACATCACCAGCATGGCCCCTCCAAGGACAGGGCTTGGAATGGTTTGGGCGAGCGCGCCAAACTTAGGAAGGAGTCCAAGGAGGACTAGAAAACCAGCTGCGTAGTAGATTGGCAGGCGAGTCTTGATACCTGACAATTTAACCAAACCAACGTTTTGTGAAAATCCTGTGTAAGGGAAGGTGTTAAAGATTCCTCCGAGAAGTACGGCTAAACCTTCTGCACGGTAACCGTTACGCAGGCGCGTGCTGTCGATTGGGTCATTGGTGATATCAGACAAGGCCAGGTAAACACCAGTGGACTCAACCATAGAAACCGTTGCAATGATACACATCATGACAATAGATGAGATTTCAAAGGTTGGCATCCCAAAGTAGAGGGGAGTTGGGACATGGACAAGTGGTGCTGCCGCAACAGGGGAGAAATCAACCAAGCCCATGGTAGCAGCAATGGCAGTTCCAACAACCAGACCAATCAAAATGGAGATAGACTTGATGAATCCTTTGGTAAAGATGTTGATCAAGAGGATGATTAGAACAGTGATGGCTGCAAGCAAGAGACTTTGACCAGTTGGCTCTGGAACGTTATTTCCCATATTTCCAATAGCGACAGGAATCAAGGTTAAACCAATCGTGGTAATGACAGAGCCTGTTACGATAGAAGGGAAAAGATTAGCTACTTTTGAGAAGATGCCTGAAATCAGAACTACATAAATCCCTGAAACGATAAGGGCACCAAACATAGCACCGCTACCGTGACTCTGCCCAATCATAATCAAGGGAGCAACCGACTGGAAGGCAACCCCGAGAACGACTGGTAGTCCAATCCCAAAGTATTTGTTGAGTTGGAGTTGAAGGAAGGTGGCCACCCCACACATGAAGATATCTGTGGAGATTAGGTAGGTCAATTGCTCAGCTGAATAGCCCAGAGCTGTCGCAATCATGATGGGAACCAGGATGGATCCTGAGTACATGGCTAATAAGTGTTGCAAGCCAAGAACGGCTGCTTGTGAGTGTTTTTCTTGTTTTTGCATTAGAGATCTGCCTCCTTAAATACGACCTGACCATTTTCGAAACGATCCAAGCGAGCCAGTGATAGGACTGGATATCCTGCTTTTTCAAGCAAATCACGACCATCTTGGAAAGATTTTTCAATCACGATACCTATCGCTTCAACTTTTGCTCCGGCTTGTTCGATGATTTGGATCAAGCCTTTGGCCGCTTGGCCATTAGCAAGGAAATCATCGATAATCAAGACCTTGTCCTCAGGTGAGAGGAATTTTACAGCGATGGAAACGGTGCTGGTCACCTGCTTGGTAAAGGAGTAGACTTGGGCGGTTAAGATACCTTCGTTCATGGTGATGTTTTTAGCTTTCTTGGCGAAAATCATGGGAACGTTTAAGGCTTCAGCTGTAAAAACGGCTGGTGCAATGCCTGACGCTTCAATCGTTACAACCTTGGTAATGCCAGCAGAAGCGAATTTGTCCGCAAATACCTTACCAATCTCTCGCATCAAGCTAAAGTCAACTTGATGGGTTAAAAAGGAATCCACCTTGAGGATATTATCACCCAAGATATGCCCATCCTCGAGGATGCGCTCTTCTAATAATTTCATAAGACCTCCTAAAGTCTAAAAGATGCTTCATTTGCTTGTCTAAATGTTTCTAAAGTGATTTAGTTTGCTAATAATGTATATGTATAATACTAGTGCGAGCGAAGCGAGTTTTACTAGATATTTCCCGCTGTAGTGGTATCATAGACAATAATCTTGTTATTGTATATGACGGGATTTTTGAGAGTAAAATAGTTCGGGGAACTATTTTAGCCTAAGCCTAGAAATGAAAGAGCTAGGGGCTCAAAAATTAGGGATGAATTTCCGAAGGAAGTTGCTCCCGTCCGCACTAATTAAGGGAAATATTAAAAATATTTAGTTTACACTTAAAGGCGTGATTTAACAAAAATATTCAAAAAGGACTTACTTAATCCCCTAAGTAAGTCCTCAAAATAGGCATGGCCAAAACCATACCTTCAGCTGACATACTCATTGTTAGGTGTTCCGGCACCTTGTAGAAACGTCGTGCCAATTCACGACATAAACAAGTAAAATGATATTTAATTTTAAATAGGCTGTTGCCAATGTTTTTATTTTACACCAATTAGCTTTATAAATCAAATATTTTGTTAGCAAATAGATCATAAAAGCGAACGAATAAAAGGCTGCAATACTAGATAGTATTGTAGCCTTTTATTCTTCTATTCGCTAAATCTTAAAAAATAACCATCTGGATCCAAAACTGCAAATTCATGAGGATAGATATAATGATCTCCAACACGAAATGTTCTCTTAGTCAAAGGACGATAAATAGGATAGTTGGCTTCCAGCAGTTTTTGGTGGAGTTGAGGGACATCTTCAATGCCAAAGGAAATATTGACACCGCGCCCGAAAGGATAGGTTAGTTGGGCTAATTCTTCTGTGCTGCCTTCTTCTAGCATAAGTTGGCAGTCTTCAAGCGAGAGGAAGAGAAATTTCTCCTCTGGACGCTCGTATTCGACAGAAAATCCCAGCAAGTCGCAGTAGAAGTGGCGTGACTTTTCGAGGTCAGATACTACAAATTCAGGAATGACAGCTTGATAGTCCATTAGCTTTCTCCTTAGAGCTCAATTTCCAATACAATCGGCGTATGGTCTTGACGCGCACCCGAGTCAATCATGTCAGACTTGGTCACCTTGTCAGCCACGCGGTTGCTAGTGAGCCAGTAGTCGATTCTCCAGCCTGTATTGTTGATTTTAGAAGTCTTGCTACGTTGCGCCCACCAAGTGTAACGCTCAGGGACATCACTGTGAATGTGGCGGAAGGTGTCTGTAAATCCAGTTGCTAAAAGGTTGGTAAACCCAGCACGTTCCTCGTCTGTAAATCCAGGCGAACGGCGGTTGCTGGCAGGATTTGCAAGGTCGATTTCCTTGTGAGCTACGTTGTAGTCTCCAGTTGCAAGGACTGGTTTTTCTTTGTCTAGTTGCGCCAAATACTCAGCGTATTTGACATCCCAGACTTGGCGTTCTTCCAAGCGTTTGAGACCGTCGCCAGCGTTTGGTGTGTATACTTGGGTTACGAAAAATGTATCAAATTCCAAGGTGATGATGCGGCCTTCCAAGTCCATGGTAGAAGGAGCACCGATTTCTGGGAAGCTAATCGTTGGTGTGAGTTCTTTCTTATAGAGGAACATGGTTCCAGCGTAGCCTTTGCGAGCAGGTTCTTGAGAGGAACGCCAAGTGTTTTCATAACCTGGGAAGAGTTCTTCAAGTACTTCTAGGTGTTTCTTAGTAGGGCCCTTGGCAGAAAGCTTGGTTTCTTGGATAGCGATAATATCAGCATTTTCGGCTACCAAGATTTGTAGGACTTCTTGGGACAATTTCGCGCGAGCTGAGTCACTAGTTAGGGCTGCGTTGAGGGAATCAATATTCCATGAGATGAGTTTCATAAAGTTACCTTTTTCATTCAGATTATAGATTTTATTATACCAAAAAAAGGTCTATTTCCCCAACGTATGGCTTGAAAAATCACTCTCTTTCGTTTATAATTAAGAATGATTTTATGAAAGGGAGTGAAAATAAATGAAATTTTACTCATATGACTATGTACTTAGCCAAATCAGTCAGCAAAATGGCATCATGATTGGCTTTGGAATTGTTCTCCTAGCTATCACAGGATTTTTTGCTTTTAAAGCCTATCGAGATAAAAAGGGGACTAAGTTTCGGGAATTGGTCATGATTTTGGCCTTGACCTTGGTGGCCATGCTTTTGGTGACAATCTCAAAATACCAGACCAATCAAGCCTCTAACAACCAATTTCAAACTTCACTTCATTTCATAGAGGTTGTTTCCAAAGACTTGGGAGTGGATAAATCAGAAGTTTATGTCAATACTTCTGCAGCCACTGATGGAGCACTTATCAAGGTAGGTTCAAATTTCTATCGTGCCATGAACGGGAGCCAACCAGACAAGTATCTTTTAGAGAAATTAGAATTGCATCAAACAGACGCTATTGAATTGGTGGAGGTAAACAAATGACACTCAATTATATGGAAATTTTAATCAAACTGGCCTTGGGTCTTTTCTCTCTTGTTTTTGTTATTAATGTGACAGGAAAGGGGAATCTAGCACCTAACTCTGCTACAGACCAAATTCAGAACTATGTTCTTGGTGGTATCATCGGTGGGGTGATTTACAATAGTTCAATCAGCATTCTGCAGTACGCAGTGATTTTGATGATGTGGACGATTTTGGTCTTGACCCTCAAGTGGCTCAATAACAATGTTCGTTTTGTCAAACGCTTGATTGATGGAAAACCAACTCTCCTTATCAAAAATGGGCAGATTGACCCAGAAGCCTGTCGTTCAGTTGGTTTGTCTGCAGCAGAAGTTGCTCTCAAACTTCGTAGCCAAGGAATTTTCCAGATGAAACAGGTCAAACGAGCTGTGCAGGAGCAAAATGGCCAACTCATCGTGATCCAAATGGGAGATGAAAATCCTAAGTATCCAGTTGTGACTGACGGTGTGATCCAAGTCGATGTTTTGGAATATATTGGCCGTAGCGAAGAGTGGTTGCTTGATAATCTCAGCAAACAAGGGCATGACAATGTGGCCAATATCTTTATCGCTGAGTATGACAAGGGTGCTGTCACAGTTGTAACCTATGAATAAGAAAAACCTGGGGTCTTGGCCTCAGGTTTCAATTTGCAATCAGAAAGGGATTTTATGTCCATTATTCAAAAACTTTGGTGGTTTTTCAAGTTAGAAAAACGCCGTTATCTAGTCGGGATTGTGGCCCTGGTTTTGGTTTCCGTCCTCAACCTCATTCCCCCCATGGTTATGGGGCGGGTGATTGATGCCATTACATCGGGGCAATTAACCCATCAGGACCTCCTTCTTAATCTATTTTATCTGCTGCTGGCAGCCTTTGGGATGTACTATCTGCGCTATGTTTGGCGCATGTATATCCTTGGAACTTCCTACCGTCTGGGGCAGATTATGCGCTCTCGATTGTTTGAGCATTTCACAAAAATGTCGCCAGCCTTTTATCAGACCTATCGAACTGGAGACCTGATGGCACACGCCACCAATGATATCAATGCCCTAACTCGTCTCGCAGGTGGAGGAGTCATGTCAGCAGTGGATGCTTCCATCACGGCGCTGGTGACTTTGCTGACCATGCTTTTTAGTATTTCATGGCAAATGACCCTAGTTGCCATTTTACCCTTACCTTTCATGGCTTATGCGACCAGTCGTCTAGGGAGAAAGACCCACAAGGCCTTTGGCGAATCCCAAGCTGCCTTTTCCGAACTTAATAACAAGGTACAGGAGTCTGTATCAGGTATTAAAGTGACCAAGTCTTTCGGTTACCAGGCGGACGAGTTGAAGTCCTTTCAGGCAGTCAATGAATTGACCTTCCAGAAGAACCTGCAAACCATGAAATACGATAGTCTCTTTGACCCTATGGTTCTCTTATTTGTTGGTTCATCCTATGTGTTAACCCTCTTGGTCGGCTCCTTGATGGTTCAAGAGGGACAGATTACAGTTGGTAATCTAGTTACCTTTATCAGCTACTTGGATATGCTAGTTTGGCCTCTTATGGCCATCGGCTTCCTCTTTAATATTACCCAGCGAGGGAAGGTTTCTTACCAGAGAATTGAGGAACTTTTGTCTCAGGAATCACCTGTACAGGACCCTGAGTTTCCTTTAGATGGAATTGAAAACGGGCGCTTGCAGTATGCCGTTGATAGTTTTGCATTTGAAAATGAGGAAACACTGACAAATGTTCACTTTAGTTTGGAAAAAGGGCAAACTCTGGGATTGGTCGGGCAAACAGGCTCTGGAAAAACGTCCTTGATTAAGCTCCTCTTGCGTGAGTACGATGTGGATAAGGGAGCCATTTATCTAAACGGTCACGATATTCGCGATTATCGTCTGACAGATCTTCGTAGTCTTATGGGCTATGTTCCTCAGGACCAGTTCCTCTTTGCGACTTCGATTTTAGACAATATCTGCTTTGGTAATCCTGACCTGCCTTTATCAGAAGTCGAGGAAGCGACTAAGCTAGCTCAAGTTTATCAAGACATTGTAGACATGCCTCAGGGATTTGAGACCATTATCGGTGAAAAGGGAGTCAGTCTTTCTGGTGGTCAAAAGCAGCGTCTGGCCATGAGTCGGGCGATGATTTTAGATCCAGATATCTTGATTTTGGATGATTCTTTGTCGGCCGTGGATGCCAAGACAGAATATGCGATTATTGACAACCTTAAGGAGACGCGAAAGGACAAGACAACCATTATTACGGCTCATCGCCTGAGTGCAGTTGTCCATGCAGATCTAATCTTGGTTCTGCAAAATGGTCAAATTATCGAACGAGGCACACACGAAGACTTGCTAGCTTTGGATGGCTGGTATGCCCAAACCTACCAGTCTCAGCAGCTGGAAATGAAAGGAGAAGAAGATGCAGAATAAGAAAGAACAATGGACTGTATTGAAGCGCTTGATGTCCTATCTCAAGCCTTACGGCCTCCTGACCTTTTTGGCACTCAGTTTTCTCCTAGCGACGACGGTCATTAAAAGTGTCATTCCCCTTGTGGCTTCCCACTTTATCGACCAGTATCTGAGTAATCTTAACCAACTAGCCATTACCGTTTTGCTGGCCTACTATGGCCTTTATATTCTACAAACTGTAGTTCAGTATGTCGGTAATCTTCTCTTTGCGCGGGTATCCTACAGTATCGTTAGGGATATTCGTCGCGATGCCTTTGATAATATGGAGAAGCTGGGCATGTCTTACTTTGACAAGACGCCAGCAGGCTCTATTGTCTCTCGTTTGACAAATGACACCGAGACGATCAGTGATATGTTTTCGGGGATTTTATCCAGCTTTATTTCAGCAGTTTTCATCTTTCTGACAACTCTGTATACCATGTTGGTATTGGATTTTCGTTTGACAGCTTTAGTCTTGCTCTTTCTCCCCTTGATTTTCCTTTTGGTCAATCTCTATCGAAAAAAATCAGTGAAAATCATTGAGAAAACCAGAAGTCTCTTGTCAGATATCAATAGCAAGCTGGCCGAAAACATCGAGGGAATCAGAATAATCCAGGCCTTTAATCAAGAGAAGCGCCTACAGTCAGAGTTTGATGAAATCAACCAAGAACACTTGGTCTATGCCAACCGTTCTGTAGCCTTGGATGCCCTCTTTTTGCGCCCTGCCATGAGTTTGCTGAAACTTTTAGGTTATGCTGTCTTGATGGCCTATTTTGGCTACCGTGGGCTTTATCTGGGAATAACAGCAGGAACTATGTATGCCTTTATCCAGTACATCAATCGTCTCTTTGACCCCTTGATTGAGGTGACGCAAAACTTTTCAACCCTTCAAACTTCTATGGTTTCTGCAGGCCGTGTTTTTGCCTTGATTGATGAGAGGACCTATGAACCCCTTCAAAAGGATAGCCAAGCAAAGATTACAGAAGGCAATATTCGTTTTGAACATGTGTGTTTCTCATATGATGGCAAACACCCGATTCTGGATGACATTTCTTTTTCAGTTAACAAGGGGGAAACCATTGCCTTTGTAGGTCATACAGGTTCGGGGAAATCATCTATTATCAATGTCCTCATGCGTTTTTATGAATTTCAGTCAGGCCGAGTTCTCTTGGATGGTGTGGATATTAGGGACTACAGTCAGGAAGAGCTGAGAAAGAACATCGGTCTGGTCTTGCAGGATCCCTTCCTCTATCATGGGACTATCAAGTCCAATATCGCCATGTACCAAGACATTAGTGATGATCAGGTCCAGGCTGCGGCTGCCTTTGTCGATGCAGATTCCTTTATTCAGGAGCTTCCGCAGGGTTATAATGCACCTGTATCTGAGCGTGGTTCGAGCTTTTCTACTGGCCAACGCCAGCTTCTTGCCTTTGCCAGAACAGTTGCTAGTCAACCTAAAATCCTGATTTTGGATGAAGCGACAGCCAATATTGATTCGGAAACAGAAAGTTTGGTTCAAGATTCCCTAGCTAAGATGAGACAGGGTCGGACGACCATTGCTATTGCTCATCGCCTTTCGACCATCCAAGACGCCAACTGTATCTACGTTTTGGACAAGGGGCGCATCATCGAGAGTGGAACCCATGAGGAACTCTTGGACTTGGGAGGAACCTATCACAAGATGTATAGCTTGCAGGCAGGGGCTCTTACCTAAAGAAGAATTCCTTTAAATTACAGATTTCTTGCACCGCCTTTTCCATTTTGTGGTATAATGAAAAATGTTGACAAATAGTATAATAAAAACAAAGGAGAAACAGCATGCTGAAATGGGAAGACTTGCCCGTGGAAATGCAATCAAGCGAGGTTGAGTCTTATTACCAGCTTGTCTCTAAAAGGAAGGGGTCGCTGATTTTCAAGCGTTGCCTGGATTGGGTTCTGGCCCTGTTTTTGCTACTTTTGACTTCTCCCGTCTTTCTTATCTTGAGCATTTGGATCAAGTTGGATAGCAAGGGACCAGTCATTTATAAGCAAGAGCGCGTGACCCAGTATAACCGTCCGTTCAAGATTTGGAAGTTCCGTACCATGGTAACGGATGCGGATAAAAAAGGAAGTCTGGTGACTTCTGCTAACGATAGTCGCATTACCAAGGTGGGAAATTTTATTCGCCGTGTGCGCTTGGACGAACTGCCTCAGTTGGTCAATGTTCTTAAAGGCGAAATGTCCTTTGTTGGGACAAGGCCTGAAGTGCCACGTTACACAGAGCAGTATAGTCCTGAAATGATGGCGACCTTGCTCTTGCCGGCAGGAATCACCTCTCCAGCCAGCATCAACTACAAGGATGAGGATACGATCATCAGTCAAATGACGGAGAAAGGTCTAACGGTTGATCAGGCCTATGTCGAACACGTCCTACCTGAAAAGATGCGCTATAACCTCGCCTATCTCCGAGAGTTTAGTTTCCTTGGAGACATCAAAATCATGTTTCAAACCGTGTTTGAGGTACTAAAATAAAGTAGTCATGAGAAAATGAGTACAGATAAAAGGAGCAAATCAATGCCAAATTACAATATTCCATTTTCACCACCCGATATTACAGAAGCAGAAATTGCTGAAGTAGCGGATACCCTTCGTTCTGGTTGGATCACAACAGGTCCGAAGACAAAAGAACTGGAGCGTCGCTTGTCTCTTTACACACAGACACCTAAGACTGTCTGTCTCAACTCTGCGACTGCGGCTCTTGAGTTGATTTTACGTGTTTTGGAAGTGGGACCAGGTGATGAAGTCATCGTTCCAGCCATGACCTATACAGCTTCATGTAGTGTCATCACACACGTGGGAGCAACACCTGTCATGGTGGATATCCAAGCAGATACTTTTGAAATGGACTATGACTTGCTTGAGCAAGCCATTACTGAGAAAACTAAGGTGATCATCCCAGTAGACCTTGCAGGGATTGTTTGCGACTATGACCGTTTGTTCCAAGTCGTGGAGAAGAAACGGGACCTCTTTACTGCATCAAGCAAGTGGCAAAAAGCCTTTAACCGTATCGTGATTGTCTCTGATAGTGCCCATGCTTTGGGATCAACTTATAAAGGACAACCTGCTGGTTCTATCGCTGACTTTACTTCCTTCTCATTCCATGCCGTTAAGAACTTTACAACTGCTGAGGGAGGAAGTGCGACTTGGAAGGCCAATCCAGCTATTGACGATGAAGAGATGTACAAGGAATTCCAGATTCTTTCGCTTCATGGTCAAACTAAGGATGCTCTTGCTAAGATGCAACTGGGCTCATGGGAATACGATATAGTCACACCAGCCTACAAGTGCAATATGACAGATATCATGGCTTCTCTTGGTTTGGTACAATTGGACCGTTACCCAGCTTTGCTACAACGTCGTAAGGACATCGTGGACCGCTATGATCGTGGTTTTGCGGGTACTCGTATTCACCCACTTGCACACAAGACTGATACGGTCGAATCTTCACGCCACCTCTACATCACTCATGTAGAAGGAGCAAGTTTAGAAGAACGCAACCTTATCATCCAAGAATTGGCCAAAGCAGGAATTGCAAGTAATGTTCACTACAAACCGCTTCCGCTCTTGACAGCCTATAAGAATCTTGGCTTTGATATGGCAGATTATCCAAGAGCCTATGCCTTCTTTGAAAATGAAATCACGCTCCCACTTCATACAAAATTAAGCGATGAAGAAGTTGATTACATCGTTAAGACTTTGGTGAGAATTTCCGAAGAAATCCTCGATTCTGGAAAAAAATCATAAAAAATCTTGACAAAAAGCGGACAATAACATATAATATTCTCAATAAATCAGAAAAGTAGTTATTTTTGATCTTCAGGGAGCCTGTGGTGATTGTGAACAGGTGGTTGGAAGTAGTGAAAGTGGGCTGATTTTAAAAATGAATTTGAAACAATAAAAATTCGGTGCGCACACCTTACAGTGCAACTTGTTGTTAGACAAGGTAGAGATGTAAAGGGGATAGTCCCTTTATAATTGAGGTGGCACCGCGTTACTAACGCCCTCACACAGAAGTAGATTCTGTGTGTGGGCTTTTTTCTTTCGGTCATTTTGTTTATCTTTTATTAGGGCGTTAAGTCGCTTTGATGAACTTGAGTTCTATCTGCAGCTCCTTGCCTACTACTAAAAGCAAACAAAACGGCCGGATTAATATGGAAAGAGGAAATTTTTATGACAACTAAAGGATATTTTGGACAATTTGGTGGTAGTTTTGTACCGGAGCCGATTCAGGCTTTGTTGGATGAGTTAGAAGTGACATTTGACAAATACAAGGATGATCCAGAATTTTTGGCAGAATTTCGCCATTACTTGAAGGATTATTCAGGTCGTGAAACACCGCTCTATTTTGCAGAAAGTTTGACAGACCACCTAGGTGGAGCTAAGATTTATCTCAAGCGCGAAGACCTGAACCACCTTGGTTCTCACAAGCTTAACAACGTTCTAGGTCAAATCCTTCTTGCCAAACGTATGGGCAAAAAACGAGTGATCGCAGAAACAGGAGCTGGTCAGCACGGTGTTGCGACAGCAGCTGCTGCAGCCAAGTTTGGTATGGCCTGTGATGTCTATATGGGGGCAGAGGATGTGGAGCGTCAACGTCTCAATGTTTTCCGTATGGAGATGATGGGAGCAACTGTTCACGCAGTTGAAACGGGAACGCGAACTCTCAAGGATGCGGTTGATGCAGCCTTTGGAGCATGGATGAATGACCTTGAAGCCTTCTACGTTTTGGGATCTGCTGTAGGACCTCATCCTTATCCTACCATTGTTCATGAATTCCAAAAGGTCATCAGTGAAGAATCTCGTCGCCAAATCTTGGAAAAAGAAGGCCGTTTACCAGACTACGTCATTGCCTGTGTAGGTGGTGGTTCCAATGCTATCGGTGCTTTTTCGCAGTATGTGGCTGATGAAGAAGTCAAATTGGTTGGGGTCGAAGCTGCCGGTCATGGACTTGACACAGACAAGCATGCAGCCACTATGACAAAAGGTAGTGTCGGAATTGTCGATGGTATGAAGACCTATGCAGTCTTTAAGGAAGACGGAGAGCTGGCGCCAGTTTACTCTATCTCAGCTGGTTTGGACTATCCAGGGGTTGGCCCAGAACACGCCTACTTCAAAGATTCTGGCCGCGTAGAATACGTAGCAGCGACAGACGAAGAAGCTGTTCAAGCCTTGCTCCTTCTTAGTAAGACAGAAGGGATTATCCCAGCGATTGAAAGTTCACACGCCATCGCAGAAGCGGTTAAACGTGCACCGAAACTAAGTAAAGATGACATTATCATCATCAATGTCTCTGGTCGTGGAGACAAGGACGTAGCTGCTATTGCAGACTACCTAGAAGCTAAAAAATAAGAGATGGAAAAATTACAGTCTTTTCTCTCACAGAGAGCTTGTGGTTGCTGGAAACAAGCAGAGAAAGCTGTAAGGTTGGGTCCATCTGAAACGAGAGAAGAAAACATAATTCTCAAGGGAGTGCCCTTTATCGCACAGCCTGTTACAGGAAGGTTCTGAGACAGGAATGAGAGATAGGAGAAATCCTATAATTGAGGTGGCACCGCGAATTTCGTCCTCACGCAAGTTATTTTGCGTGGGGATTTTTCATACAGTCGCCACGGACTAGAAGTAGAACTGAAAGGGAAATTACAATGGAACGAATCATTCATGGAGATGTCTTATCACCAATCTTGGCTTACATGCGTCTAAAGGGGCAACACAAGGTTATTTTAGAGAGTATTCCGAGAGACAAGGAAACAGCTCGTTTTTCTATCTTAGCCTATAATCCAGTTTTTGAGATTAAGTTTGAAAATGGAATCCTTTATCAAAATGGTCAAGTGATTGATCGGGATCCTTTGGATTTCCTTTATGAAGTGACTCATAAGAGCCAGCACCATTCAGATCTACCTTTTGGTGGGGGAGCTATTGGCTTTGTCGGTTACGATATGATTTCGCTCTATGAAGAAATTGGTCAAATTCCTGAGGATACCATTGGGACGCCAGACATGCATTTCTTTGTCTATGAGAGTTACATGGTCTTTGACCACAAGAAGGAAAAAATCCATGTCATAGAGGATGCTCTCTATAGTGATCGCAGTCAAGAAGATTTGGAAGAATCCTTGAACCAAGTGCTTGAGGAATTACGAATTCCTGCTTCAAATGAATTTGAAGATTTGGATCTATCTCCGCTGAACTTCAAACCGCATATCGCTCCTCAGAAGTTTGAGCAAATGGTGGAAACAGCTCGCGACTTGATTCGTAATGGTGATATGTTCCAATGCGTGCTTAGCCAGCGTTTCTCAGCAGAAGTTACTGGAAATCCATTTGACTTCTACAGAAATCTCCGCGTGACCAATCCATCTAATTACCTTTATTTCTATGATTTTGGGGATTATCAAATCATCGGTGCTAGTCCAGAAAGTTTGGTTTCTGTCAAAAATGGCATCGTAACTACCAATCCGATTGCAGGTACGCGACCAAGAGGAGCTACGGATGAAGAGGACAAGGCCTTGGCGACAGACCTCCTGTCTGATGAGAAGGAAACAGCAGAACATCGAATGTTAGTAGACTTGGGACGTAACGATATTGGCCGCATCTCTGAAACGGCAAGTGTTCAAGTCACCAAGTATATGGAAGTGGAGCTCTTCCGCTATGTCATGCATTTGACCAGCGTGGTGAAAGGGCGTTTGCTTCCAGAACTCACTGCCATGGATGCCTTGAAAGCTACACTTCCAGCTGGAACAGTTTCAGGAGCACCAAAGATTCGGGCCATGAGACGGATCTATGAACTGGAAACAGAAAAACGTGGTGTATACGCAGGAGCAATCGGCTACTTGTCTGCGACGGGTGATATGGATTTGGCCATCGCCATCCGAACCATGATTCTTAAAAATCAAAGAGCCTATGTGCAGGCTGGGGCAGGGATTGTCTATGACTCTATCGCCCAAAACGAATACCAAGAAACCATTAACAAGGCTAAATCTATGACTAGAATTGGAGAACTAAGACCATGATTTTATTGATTGACAACTATGATTCTTTTACTTATAACTTGGCGCAATACATCGGGAATTTTGCAGAAGTGCAGGTTTTGAGAAATGATGATCCCAAGCTGTATGAAGAAGCTGAAAAAGCAGATGGTCTGGTCTTTTCTCCTGGTCCAGGTTGGCCAATTGATGCCGGAAAGATGGAAGACATGATTCGTGACTTTGCAGGTAAGAAGCCAATTCTAGGTATTTGTTTGGGTCACCAAGCTATCGCAGAAGTCTTTGGTGGGAAGCTGGGCTTGGCTCCAAAAGTCATGCATGGGAAACAGAGCCATATCAGCTTTGAAGCGCCATCTGTTCTCTATCAAGGCATTGAGGATGGTCGTCCAGTCATGCGTTACCACAGTATTTTGATTGAAGAAATGCCTGAAGACTTTGAAGTGACAGCTCGTTCGACTGATGACCAAGCTATTATGGGAATTCAACACAAAAGCCTGCCGATTTATGGCTTCCAGTACCATCCAGAAAGTATCGGAACGCCAGATGGCTTGTCTTCTATTCAGAATTTTATCGAGAAGGTTGTAAAGTGAGGAAACTAGGATGAAAGAGATTATTGAAAAACTAGCAAAATTTGAACATTTATCAGGTGTGGAAATGACGGATGTCATTGAGCGTATCGTAACTGGGCGTGTAACTGAGGCGCAGATTGCTTCTCTCCTCTTGGCCCTTAAGATGAAGGGGGAAACACCTGAAGAGCGCACAGCCATTGCTCAAGTCATGAGAGGGCATGCTCAACACATTCCAACTGAGATTCATGATGCCATGGACAACTGTGGTACTGGTGGAGACAAGTCTTTCAGCTTTAACATTTCCACAACTGCAGCCTTTGTCTTGGCTGGTGGCGGTGTTCACATGGCCAAGCACGGAAACCGTTCGATTTCTTCTAAATCAGGTTCTGCAGATGTCCTTCAAGCCTTGGGCATCAATCTTGACCTCAAACCAGCTGAACTAGGTAAGGTCTTTGATAAAACTGGCATCGTCTTTCTCTTTGCTAAAAATATGCATCCAGCTATGAAATACATCATGCCAGCTCGTTTGGAATTGGGGATTCCAACGATTATGAACTTGACTGGTCCACTGATTCACCCAATGGCCTTGGAAACACAGCTTCTTGGGATTAGTCGTCCAGAACTGCTAGAAAGTACAGCTCAGGTTTTGAAAAATATGGGTCGCAAACGTGCTATCGTAGTTGCTGGACCAGAAGGCTTGGATGAAGCTGGCTTGAACGGAACAACCAAGATTGCTCTTCTTGAAAATGGCGAAATCACCTTGTCAAGTTTCACTCCAGAGGATTTGGGGATGAAACACTACGCTATCGAAGATATCCGTGGAGGGAATGCTCAGGAAAATGCAGAGATTTTGCTTAGCGTTCTTCAAAACGAACCAAGTCCATTCTTGGAAACGACAGTCTTGAATGCTGGTCTTGGTTTCTATGCCAATGGTAAGGTAGCTAGTATCAAGGAAGGAGTTGCCTTGGCCCGTCAAGTGATTGCTAGTGGTAAGGCCCTAGAAAAACTCAGACTGTTACAGGAGTATCAAAAATGAGTCAGGAATTTTTAGCACGAATTTTGGAGCAGAAGGCTCATGAGGTCGAGCAGATGGAGCTGGAGGAAGTCCAGCCCCTACGCCAGACCTATCGCCTAGCTGAATTTTTGAAGAATCACCAAGATCGTTTACAGGTAATCGCTGAAGTCAAGAAGGCTAGCCCTAGTCTGGGAGATATCAATCTCGATGTGGATATTGTGCAACAGGCCCAGACTTATGAAGCAAATGGAGCAGTGATGATTTCGGTTTTGACAGATGAGATTTTCTTTAAAGGGCATTTGGATTATCTACGGGAGATTTCCAGTCAAGTAGAGATTCCGACGCTCAACAAGGACTTTATCATCGATGAAAAACAAATCATCCGCGCTCGCAATGCCGGCGCGACAGTTATCTTGCTCATCGTGGCTGCCTTGTCAGAAGAACGCCTCAAGGAACTGTATGACTACGCGACAGAGCTTGGTCTGGAAGTCTTGGTGGAAACTCACAATCTAGCTGAACTAGAGGTAGCCCACAGACTGGGTGCTGAGATTATTGGGGTTAATAACCGCAACTTGACCACCTTTGAAGTCGACTTGCAGACCAGTGTAGACTTGGCCCAGTACTTTAAGGAAGGTCGCTATTACATTTCTGAATCTGCTATTTTCACAGGGCAGGATGCAAAACGAGTAGCACCATACTTTAACGGAATTTTGGTGGGAACAGCTCTCATGCAGGCAGAAGATGTAGCCCAGAGAATCAAGGAGTTGCAGATTGACAAAGGTTAAGATTTGTGGACTATCGACCAAAGAAGCGGTAGAGACAGCCGTATCAGCAGGGGCAGACTACATCGGTTTTGTCTTCGCACCCAGTAAAAGACAGGTGACCTTGGAAGAGGCTACAGAGCTGGCAAAGCTCATTCCTGTGAACGTTAAGAAGGTTGGCGTATTTGTTTCACCAAGTCGGGCAGAACTGCTAGAAGCGATTGACAAAGTTTGCTTGGACTTGGTTCAAGTTCATGGTCAGGTAGCAGATGATTTGTTTGAGGATTTGCCTTGCGCTAGCATTCAGGCGGTGCAGGTGGATGGAAATGGTCATGTCCCCAATTCTCAGGCAGACTATTTACTCTTTGATGCTCCTGTAGCAGGGAGTGGACAGACTTTTGACTGGGGTCAACTAGATACGTCTGGACTAGCCCAGCCATTTTTCATCGCAGGTGGGCTTAATGAAGACAATGTAGAAGAAGCAATTCAACACTTTACTCCCTATGCAGTAGATGTATCGAGTGGAGTGGAGACAGATGGACAGAAAGATCAGGAAAAGATTAGAAGATTTATAGAGAGGGTAAAGCATGGCATATCAAGAACCAAATAAAGATGGATTTTACGGAAAATTCGGCGGACGTTTCGTCCCAGAAACATTGATGACAGCAGTTTTGGAGTTGGAAAAAGCTTATCGTGAAAGTCAGGCAGACCCAAGCTTCCAAGAGGAATTGAACCAACTTTTGCGCCAGTATGTAGGACGTGAAACACCTCTTTACTACGCAAAAAACTTGACCCAGCATATTGGCGGAGCCAAGATTTATCTCAAACGGGAAGATCTCAACCATACAGGGGCCCACAAGATTAACAATGCCTTGGGACAGGTTCTTCTAGCTAAACGTATGGGCAAAAAGAAAATCATCGCTGAAACTGGTGCTGGTCAGCACGGCGTGGCAACTGCAACTGCTGCGGCCCTCTTTAACATGGAATGTACCATCTACATGGGTGAGGAAGATGTCAAACGTCAGGCTCTTAATGTCTTCCGTATGGAGCTTTTGGGAGCTAAGGTTGAGGCTGTGACAGATGGTTCGCGCGTGCTCAAGGATGCGGTTAATGCAGCCCTTCGTTCATGGGTTGCTAATATCGACGATACCCACTATATCCTTGGTTCTGCCTTGGGGCCTCATCCTTTCCCAGAAATCGTTCGTGACTTCCAAAGTGTCATCGGTCGAGAGGCTAAACAACAGTACCGTGACTTGACCGGCCAAGATTTGCCAGATGCCCTAGTAGCTTGTGTTGGTGGTGGTTCTAATGCTATCGGACTCTTCCATCCCTTTGTAGAAGATGAGTCTGTTGCCATGTATGGGGCTGAAGCAGCAGGGCTTGGTGTGGACACGGAGCATCACGCAGCGACCTTGACCAAGGGTCGTCCGGGTGTCCTCCACGGTTCTCTCATGGATGTGCTCCAAGATGCTCATGGTCAAATTCTTGAAGCCTTCTCTATCTCAGCAGGTTTGGACTATCCTGGTATCGGTCCAGAACATTCTCACTACCACGATATCAAACGTGCCAGCTATGTTCCTGTGACTGACGAGGAAGCCTTGGAAGGATTCCAACTCTTGTCTCGTGTGGAAGGGATTATTCCAGCCTTGGAATCTAGCCATGCGATTGCCTTCGCGGTGAAATTGGCCAAAGAACTTGGTCCAGACAAGTCAATGATTGTCTGCCTATCCGGTCGTGGGGACAAGGATGTAGTTCAAGTCAAAGACCGCTTGGAAGCAGATGCAGCAAAGAAGGGAGAAGCCCATGCCTAAGACACTAACAGAAAAATTGAATGCTATCAAAGCAGCTGGAAAAGGAATTTTCGTTCCCTATATCATGGCTGGAGACCATGAGAAAGGTTTGGATGGTCTCGCTGAAACAATCCACTTTTTAGAAGATTTGGGTGTTTCAGCTATTGAAGTGGGTATTCCCTTTTCAGACCCTGTTGCAGATGGACCTGTGATCGAAGAAGCAGGCTTGCGCAGTCTAGCTCATGGAACTTCTACCCAGGCTTTGGTTGAAACCTTGAAAACCATTCAAACAGAAATTCCTCTTGTCATTATGACCTACTTCAATCCCCTCTTTCAGTATGGTGTGGACAAATTTGTCAAAGATTTGGCAGATACAACTGTTAAGGGATTGATTATCCCAGACCTGCCTCATGAGCATGCCAACTTTGTAGAGCCTTTTTTGGCAGACACAGATATCGCCTTGATTCCCCTAGTTAGTTTGACCACAGGACTTGAGCGCCAAAAAGAGTTGATTAAGGGAGCTGAAGGATTCGTCTATGCCGTTGCTGTCAATGGGGTAACAGGAAAATCAGGAAATTACCGTGCAGACTTGGACAAGCACCTGGCACAATTGCATCAAGTAGCTGACATCCCAGTCTTGACAGGTTTTGGTGTGTCTAGTCAAGAAGATGTAGAACGCTTTAATGCGGTATCAGATGGTGTTATCGTTGGTTCGAAAATTGTAAAAGCTCTCCACCAAGGAGAGCCGATTGAGGACTTTATCAAACAAGCAGTAGCTTACCAAAAATAATCAAACAAACAGCAAGTAAGAGGAAAGGCACAAACGGCAGTCTTTCCTTTTTCTTTTGAGGGTATAAGTTCATGAATGACAGTTGAATATTAGTTTGGGTATTGCTTATGAATGGTATCTATATAGTTGGTGAAATGTTTCAGGAAATGCTTAGGAGATATAACAGTGATGTATTTTCCAAAAGCAAGCAAGGTATTGTATCCCCAATCATTGTCGTTTAACGGATAAGTAATCTCGTAAATATCGCTATTAATAGGTTTTATGGCATTATAGCCTAAGAGTTCCACAAATCGATCAAGAACAATTTTCTGGACATGCAGGATGACAGGTACTTTGTTTTCATTCATCCAAGCACCACCATCATAGGGAAGTGGTGTAAAATGTCTTTTTGAAAAAGTATCGGAGAGAGTAAGTTCACTAATTCTAGCAACTTTAAAAACAGAAAAACGCGCTTTATCAGTATCGTAGGCATCCATATACCAACTCCGGTCCTTATAGACAATACGGTAAGGCTCACAATTTTTTTGACTCACCAGTCCTTGTGAATTAATATAGGAAAATTTTATTTTTACTCTACCTCTGATAGCTTCCAATAACTTAAAAATCAAAGTTCGTATTTCCAAGTTCCCTTGAGATAGAGATAAATCAATTTCGAAATCAGAGTATGTATTGGTAGCATTTAATTTCAATATAGCATTGAAAGTAGAGGCATCTTCCAATACTTGATAACGGCTTTTTAAACCAGATTCGATAGAAAGCCGTTCGGATTGGGTCAGGGGAGGTTTGTCAGTTTGGAAGTCTTCCATAAGAAAAATGCCTCCATTTTTTCCTTTCATTACATAGAGAGGAATGCCTGCAAGAGATAAATCATCAATATCTCTCATAATAGTTCGTGTGCTGACTTTAAAAAGTTCTGATAATTCTTTAGCTGTTGTTTTTCGTTTATTTGCTAAATGAGAAATAATCCCCATTTGACGGTCAATTTTCATAATTTTCTCCTTAAATATGACAGATAGTTGTCATATTACTTTCGTTATGATTATACCATAAAGAAAGGAGTTCATATAATGAAACATCAAACTAAACCATCGTTTACCTTAGTTGGCAAGAGTATTTTGATAGAAGGAACTACAGTTCATGAACATCACTATTCTAAAGAGAAAACGGCATTCTATACTCAGTTATTTAAAGAAGGAATGCTAGGAAAATTGATGCCCCATTCTCTAGATAAAAGAGGCTATGCTTTGATAGTTCCTCATAAAGATGGTATACAATACTACGCAGGAGTTGCGGCAAATGATGCTGTGGCAGGTTACGAAAGCATTCTTGTCCCAGAGAAAGATTATTTAGTAAGCTCAGCCAGTGGTGATAAATCAAGACTCTTGTTTGATAAATTGGAGGATAACTTTTTTGAGGGAGAATATAGTTCGCTTTACAATGATGGAATTATCTTAGAAATACTTTTAAACGGTAATCCCATGGATGCAGAAGTTGAGCTTTGGGTTCCCAATTCAACAAACTAATAAGAACTGATAGAAAATTATTATAGTCGCAGCAAGTAAGAGGAAAGGCACGAAAGGAAGTCTTTCCTTTTTCTTTTGCGAAAGAAAGGCTAAAATCCCTGCCGCAGAAGCAAACTGGATCAAGATGAGTAATTCTGTCGCGCTAAAGATGAGAGCACAAGAAGCCAGAAATAGAAAATCCCCTGCTCCCATGCGGATATCGATAAAATGAGCTAAAATTCCAAGGGCAAGAAAGAAGACCATAACCAGATTCCAACCAGTATAGGCCATTAGGACTAGATGGAAAGTCATCCAGACTAGTAAGGGATATTCCTGATGGCGAAAGTCGTAGATGGCCAAGGTCAAGCCAGCAGTGATTAGGATGACTTGACCCAAGGAAATCCAGCCCCATGACCAAGCCAGAAAAAGTAACCCCAAGCCCAATTCAAAGAGGGCATACCAGAACGGATAGCGAATCTTGCAGTAGCGACAGCGAAAGCGATTGACCACCTGCGAAAGGATAGGAATCAAATCTAGCGGTCGCAAGCGAGTCTGACAGGAATTACAGTGGCTAGCTGGTCGAATAATGGATTGCTCAGGAAAACGGTCAATGACCAAACCCAAGAAAGAAGCGAGAATGCTCCCGACAAGAAAAAAATAAAGATCAATCATACTTATCTATTCGTAAAAAATAAGAGAAGTAGTATAATAAAGAAACATTGATAAGATGGTGAGGTCAAGATGATGATTCGTTTTGAAGAAAATATGAGCACAGAAAATGCTCAGCACGTATGCCAATGGTCCAACTCCCTTGGCAAATCCTTTCAAGAACAATGGATGGGAACAATGATTCCTTTTCCCTTGACAATTCAAGTCTTGCAAGATTTGGAAGGAATCTTTTCAATCTTTGATGGACAAGAGTTTGTAGGGCTTATCCAGAAAATCAGACTAGAAGACAGGAATCTTCATATCGGGAGATTTTTTATCAACCCCCAGAAGCAGGGGCAGGGATTAGGTAGCCAGGCTTTAAGAAAATTTGTTAGTTTGGCCTTTGAAAATGAAGACATAGATACTCTTTCACTAAATGTCTACGAGGCAAATCAAACAGCTTACAAGCTTTACCAAAAAGAAGGATTTGAAACCGTTCGAATGGTTGAAGTACCTAGACGAAAATACATTATGAAAAAGGGTAGATAACAGTTACTTGAGTTAGATTCCCAAGGATTTTTAAGGAAAAGGAAGTTCTCTTTCAAAGTTAGAAACAAGACTTCTATGATTTCTTAGATAGAGGAGATAAACATGTCGAGACCTAGAAAAATACGAATCTTGCTTGCTTCTGTACTTGCCTTAGTTGTTGGTATCACTCTCTATTTTCAGCATCAAAGCCACCAAGAACGCTTCCAATTAAAGACCTCCTTTGAAGAAAAGGACGCTATAGCTGTCTTACAACATTTAATGGATTCAGGGAAATATGCGTCTGATATGCGAAAAGCAGGCTATATTGTTCCTCCCGACGGTGCTATCCGCTTGGATGGAGGAATTGACTCCATAGGGATAAAAGGAGACATTGATTTGAAAATGTTGAATCCTGGCAGGGATGAAGTCTCTGTTATATTTGAAACAATGGTAAATGAGGAAAAAATAAATGCCTACTATATTTTAGATAAGCAATTAACCCTAAAACGTAGATACTATTCTTATATTAGTAATCAAAATAAAGAAAGTGTGATGATATCTCAAGCCGAAGAAGAACGCTTATTAAAGATTGTTCGAAAAGAGTTGAAAGCTTTTCTAGATAAGATGTATCAGACTTTGTATGGTTGATGTTACTAGTGAGAAATGGAGGCGAGATTCTGTTTAGGATTTCAACGATAATGAGAAAGGAGGGACAAGAATGTTTACAGAATTGCTCTTTATTGTCTCTTTTGTGTTACTTTTACGTTTGTTTAAAAGTAGGCGCTCACGAATGATTATAGGAGTTTTGTATAGTTTGCTGCTAGTCTGGTTTGTCTTTTCCGTTTTGAACTATGGCAAATACACTCTTCAACCAGGTCAATCCGTCAACTTAAAAGTAAACCCCAGAACACAAGATCTGGAATACTATTCAATCTTCATCTTGAAGAAAAATGATTCAAGCAGAATTAAATTAACTGGCTCTAGTGTTTGGAGTGAGAGTAATGGTGATGTTTACTATGAAGTAGAGGGACAAAAAATTACAAAAAGCCATGGTTTCGATGAGGAGGATGAAGAACTTCCAAACAATCAAGCAGATATTTATTTAGAAAAAGATGGAGTTGTTGTGAGTTACCAAGGTGAAAAAGTGTTTGATGCCACCAATAACAAGCCCTACACGATAACCATTACCAATGTAGACAACCAACCAGCCCAATTTGAAGCTCAGGTGGTGGATAAGTAAGCACGTCTAGTAGTGTGTAAGCTTTTAAATGTTCTTTCTTTAAAAGGGAGATATTATTTTAAGTAAACAAAAAAGCCTTGATTCCAAGGCTTTTCCTGTTAAGAATCTCTTTTAACGAAAAATGGGAAGCGTGTTTAGAATCCGATCTACAAAAAAGAGGACATTTACGGTCCTCTTTTTGACTACTATAGATGAAAAGGTCAGCTAACTTTTAGCCTTATTTTTCATCTTTGTGAAGCATGTTTTTAACACCTTCAATAGCGCCTTCGACAGCATCTTTAGCATCTTCAGCAACTTCTTTTACTTTAGAAACAACTTTTTCAGCTGCTCCTTCTTTTTCCATTTTTTCATCGCCGATCATTTTGCCGACACCTTCTTTAATGGAACCTTTTGCTTGGTTTAATTTTTCTTCTGTTGACATGATTCTGCCTCCTTTAAATTGATTGATTTTGATCAGATGAATTAGTGTACGCGAGCATTTTCCTTTGCTTCGCCCTTAACGGCTTCAACACCTTCGCCTACTTTTTCTTGAACAGCAGCAACACCTGAACCGATACCAGATTTCACTTTTTCAAATTGTTCTGAAGCAAATTCTCCTGTTGAAGAAGCCACGTCCGTTACTCGGTCTTGAAGGCTAACTGAATCTGCTTCGTGCTGTTCCTTCGTTTTGATGTCGACAACATTCACATTGACTTCAACAACTTCTAGATCAGTCATTTTTGTAACTTGTGACACGACAACATCTTTGATTTCCTTGTACAAAGCAGGGACATTCTTTTGGTATTCAACAACAATGTTCAAGTCAACTGCAACTTGTTCTTTCCCAACTTCAACATTGACACCATGAGTGACATTATCTGTGTTGATAATTTTTTCTGTTAGATTAGAGAAGAAGCCTCCATCAACATCCAAAAGTCCAGGTACTTTTTCAAGTGAAAGACCAATGATTTTTTGGATGACTTTATCTTCATAAGTGAGTTCCCCTTTAACATCTTGAGAAACAACAGCGACATCTTTTTTTTCTACATTTTTATCTACGTTTGACATACGAGACTCCTTTATTTATTTAAATATTTTTCCTTAACATAGTATCCAGCAAATGCTCCTAGGGCTCCACAAATTAGTACAAAGAGTGTTTTGAAAAAGCCAAAGGATAAGATAAAGCAAGCGAGAATGACACCTACTAAACCTGCAATAATTGGATACTGATATTTTTTAAACCATTCCATTTTTACTTCCTTACTTTACACGACTAACAGTCTTTTTGGTCGTTTTTCGAGGTTCAACTTCTTTTACTTTAACTTCAAGTTTTACCTCACGTTCAATACCAAAGAATTGCTTTAATCCATGAGTTATTTCATTCTGAATGACAAGACATCGTTTTGAGATGTTGTCCGAAGGAAGAATTTTGCCCTCAACATAAACGAAACATTTATTTTTGCGGCTATTTACATGGACCGTTGGTTCTTTCATCAACTGATGATCAATAACCAAACATCGAACAAAGCCTTCGATAGCTGAATTTTTTAGTTTTAATGTATCTTCTTGAGTTTCTAATTGGATCTCTAGATATTGTTTAGGATAAAAGAGTATCACTAAGATTGAAATTAACACTAAAACAGATAGGACAAGTGTCCCCCAAAAGACATATCTAGCAATCAGGAATTCAGCGTAGAGTTCTCTCCAACTGAATAAGTGGATTCCTAAATCACTGACCTGATGATAATCTATGAGAATAGGAAGGAAAATAGCCAAGATTAAAATACAGAAAATAAGTAACAATATTTTCTTTGATTTTGACATATTAAATCCTTTCAAATGAAAAGCTTTAAACCATAATTTTACCCGTCTAAAGTATTCAAAATTATGGCTTATCACTTTTAATGTTCTATTAGGTAATGCTTATTTTTTACCAAATAGAAATGAAACGACTGCAACAACAATCACTGCACCTACGATTGACGGAATAATAGCCATTCCAGCCAATGAAGGTCCCCAGCTTCCTAGAAGTGATTGCCCTACAGACGAACCGATAAGACCTGCAAAGATATTTGCAATCAATCCCATTGAACCACCTTTTTTAGTGATTGCACCTGCGATGAGACCAATAAGACCTCCTACAATAATGGACCACAACATAGTGTATCCTCCTTTTCTATTTCTAAATCAAAGAATCAATTTCAGAAAACCAATTTCTTTGATTGAATTAATTATATAATATTTAAATATGGAAGGGTAATAATTTGTCTCAAACTACGTATTATAAAAACACACCACAGGTACAAATAAATAAGAAAATCTTGATGCTACTGGGTTTCTAAGGGATTAGACTAGTCTTTTGATGACAAGCAAAAGTCGTTGTAAGAGGATAAATGCACTCTATATGGTATAATTGCATGAAGATTGATAGGCAATCGTTTAGTTTATTATAAAGAGAGAAAAGCTATTCATGAGAGATTTATTATCGAAAAAAAGTCACAGACAATTAGAATTATTAGAATTACTGTTTGAAAACAAGCGCTGGTTTCATATTTCAGAACTAGCAGAATTATTGCACTGTGCAGAACGTTCTGTAAAAGATGACTTGTCCCATGTCAGATCTTCTTTTCCTGACTTGATATTTCATTCTTCAACAAACGGCATCCGTATCATTAATACCGATGATAGTGATATTGAGATGGTCTATCATCATTTTTTTAAGCATTCAACCCACTTTTCAATTTTAGAATTTGTCTTCTTTAATGAAGGATGTGATACTGATAGTATTTGCAAAGAGTTTTATATCAGTTCTTCCTCTCTTTATCGTATCATCAGTCATATTAATAAAATTATTAAGAAACAATATCGTTTTGAAATTAGCCTCAATCCAGTTCGAATCACTGGAAATGAGATTGATATCCGTTACTTTTTTGCCCAGTATTTTTCAGAGAAATATTATTTCCTTGAATGGCCCTTTGAAGATTTTTCTCAAGAACCCTTGTCTCAATTATTGGAATTAGTCTATAAAGCAACTTCTTTCCCGATGAATTTATCAACTCACAGAATGTTAAAATTACTTCTGGTTACAAATTTATATCGCATAAAGTTTGGTCATTTCATGGAAGTTGAGAGAGACTCTTTTAACAATCAATTGTTGGAATCGTTTATGCAGGCAGAAGGCATCGAAGAGATTGTAGCGAGCTTTGATTCTGAATATCGTATCTCTCTGAATAAAGAAGTGATAGGTCAACTATTTGTATCCTATTTTCAAAAAATGTTTTTCATAGATGAAGAAGTATTTCTGAACCATGCAAAAACAGACAGCTATGTAAAAAAATCGTATCAGTTATTGGGAGAACTAGTAGATCAGGTATCAAGAGACTATAATCTCCAAGTAGACAATAGAGACAATCTGATTTGGCATCTGCATAATACAGCACATCTGCATCGCCAGGAATTATCGACAGAGTTTATCCTATTTGATCAAAAAGGCAATACAATCAAAAACTTTCAAAATATTTTCCCTCGCTTTGTTTCAGAGGTGAAGGAAGGGATTGAACACTATCTAGAGGCTTTGGATATGGATCGTAATTCAATGAAGGTCAATCATTTGTCTTATACTTTTATCACTCATAGCAAACACTTGGTGCTAAATCTTTTACAAAATCAACCTAAATTAAAGGTTTTGGTCATGAGTAATTTTGATCAGTATCATGCAAAATCAGTAGCTGAGACACTTGCTTACTATTGCAGTAACAATTTTGAACTGGAAGTTTGGAGTGAATTAGAGTTATCCCTTGATGCTCTAAAAGAATCACCTTATGACATCATTATTTCTAATTTTATTATTCCGCCGATTGAAAATAAGAGACTGATCTATTCTAATAATGTCAATACAGTCGCTCTTATCTCTTTGCTTAACGCAATGATGTTTATTCGATTGGACGAGTAACTAAGAATAAAAAAACGCTATCTAGCGTTTTTTCTTATAAGAAAAGAATTTCATCTATATTAGACTCAGAATAACCTAAGAAACTAAGCAAAAAAGCCTTGGTTATCAAGGCTTTTCCTGTTGTATTTAGATGCCCCCTGCAAGCATTTTTAAGAAATCTTCATCTTGAAACTAACCAAAAATGTTGAAATATAAACGATTTTTGGAAGATAGTTGGAATAATTTTGAATGTGATTATTTCAAAACGTGGCAAAAGTGGGGCAAATTATTTAGGATATAGAAAATAGATAAGTTTTGATATCATCTTTTTCTTGATAGTCGAGTCATAATAAAGTTAAGATATTGTGGACTTATTTTGAAACAACTCAATTTTATCATTGCAGTAAGTGATTAAATTTTTTGCTTTTTCAAAATGATATCCTTTTTCGGATACAAACTTTACTTTCTTCTCATCAAAATAATAGCCTGTCAAACCAGTGACTTCTTCTGATAAGGTGAGGTAGTAGCCTGTTTTAATTCCCTCGTCTAAATTCTTAGAGAGTGACTTCATCAAGCGGCCAAAGAGAGACTTTTTCGTTTTTTCATCACTGGAATCGTTCCCCAAATTGGTTGAAATCAAACCTGGATGGTAAGAATTGATGGTGATGTTTGAACCTCTTAAGAAGAACTCTCTGGCTAGATAGCGTGTCATCCAAATAGTGTAAAGTTTAGAATTATTATAGGCCAATCCGAGATTATAATTGTTCTCAAATCCAAAGTCTAAATCCTTGACCTTGGCAAAATGATGCATATAGGAGGAGGTATTAATGATACGACCGTCAGGCGCTTTTTCTAACAAGGGGCTTAGCTCAATTGTTAACATATAGGGAATGAGAACGGATAACATAAAAGTCAATTCGACATTTTCAGTACTCACTTTTCGTTCTTTTCCTCCATAAAGTCCTGCATTATTAAACAAGACATCGATACTTTGAAAGTCTCGCTTGATTTCTTCCACAAATCGATAAACATCGTCTAATTTTGAAAAATCCGCAAGGTAGCTAGAAACTCTGCCTCTCAAGGAAACTGCTCGAACCTCTTGAAGAGCCAGCTCAAGTTTTTGAGGGTTTCGACCATGAAGAATGACATGATGACCTTGGCTGGCCAGTTTCTTTGCCAAATGTTTACCGATACCGTCAGTAGCACCTGTTATTAGAATGGTTTTGACCATATTAGTCCTCCAAGAAAGCAATGAGTTCTTTTGAAAACTCCTCTGCATATTGGAAGATCGAACCGTGCCCTGCATTTGGATAGATAATCAGCTTACTATTTTCGATTTTCTCATGCATGTCATAGGAATTTTCCGTTGGAACCTGCATATCCTTGTCCCCGTTAACGATTAAGGTTGGTTGAGTGATAAATGTTAGGTCGTCTTGAGGATCTTTCCCCCAACGTTTAATAGCTTTGAGTTGAGTTAGGAAACCTGATACGTTCATGTCTTTATCCGCAAATTCCTTTGTTCTCATACCCATTCGTCCTAGGACTTTCAAAGCTTCGATTTTCCCTTGTTCATCATGATTATAGAAGATATAGCGTTTAGGATCGATGCGCTCGAGTCCCGCTTTAAACATATAGTTAAAGGTTTTCCCTGTTACCTTATCGACCTCTTTTCCACCTCGAGGACCTGTTCCAGCCAAGATTAAACGATTGACTAGAGTAGGATTTATTCGGATGATTTCTTGGGCAATCATTCCTCCCATAGAAAGGCCGAGGAGATTGATTTTATCGTAACCAAGCGCTTTTACAAAGTCAATTGTCTGCTCAGCCATTCCAGGAATGGTTGGCGCCACTTGGCCTTGACTGGCTCCAACACCAGGAAGATTGACTACAATGACATGGTGTTTTTCAGCAATCAAGTTTAATAGTCTTGGATCCCAGTTATCGAGAGTTGCTGCCAAATGGACCAGCATCAGAAGAGGTAGTTTTGATTTGCTTTTGCTGAGTTCGCGATAGGCGATTTGGTTTTCTTGGACAGTGATGTATTGATTTTTAGTTGTAAGATATGACATTGTGTTTTCCATTTTTATTTCTTAAAGCTGAGGACTGTTTTTCCACGCGAGCGACCATTAGCGACTTTGTCTAATGCACTATTTACTTCTTCAAATGGATAAACTGTATCGATAGAGGGTTTGATTTTTAATTTACTAAAGAGGTCAGCTACTTCTTGTAATTGAGCGCCGTTGCTTTCTACAAAGATAAAATGGTATTGGACACCGTATTTTTTCGCCATCTTATCAAATTTGCGACCGGCTAAGCTAAGAATAATCTGTTTCCATTTTGGTAGATTCATGCGTTTGGCAAAAGCACCGTTTGGCATGGCACGAAGGGACACAAGGTGACCACCTTTTTTCATAATAGACATTTGTTTTTCAGTTTCAGCCCCACCAAGAGTATCGAGAACATAATCAACCTGGCTAACAGTTTTTGTATAATCCTCTGTTTTGTAATCGATAAATCGGTCTGCTCCTAGCTTTAAAACTCGCTCAGCACTATCTCCAGCACCATTAGTGATGACTTTCAAACATTTGGCCTTGGCGATCGGAATGGCCATCCCACCAACTCCTCCAGTACCACCAGAGATAAAGATCGTTTTCCCAGCTTGAGCGCCCATGAGTTCCAAGGCTTGCATAATGGTTAAGGCAGTAAGAGGAACAGCAGCGGCTTCCTCGTCTGAGAGATAGTCTGGAACCTTGGCTAAAGCTTGGCTATCAACAGCTAGGTATTCTGCAAAGGCACCAATATGGTCAAGCGGTAAACGACCAAAGACACGGTCTCCTACCTGAAATTTGTCAACTTGCTTGCCAATTCTTTCAACGATTCCAACGAATTCATTACCTGCAGTTTGAGGAAGTTTGTAAGGGACAATCATCTTGACCTCGCCACGAGAGATCATGTTATCTAGCGGATTAACACCAGCTGCAGATACTTTAACCAAAACTTCTTTGTCTGTCATACTTGGTTTAGCGATTTCTATGATGTTCAGTGTGATATTGTTTTTATTATAAGTAGTGTGTTGAGCGACTTTCATGTGATTTCTCTTTTCTTTTTTAATATAATTCAATAGACTTGTATTTGATACAAGTTCATGTTGTCTCCAGTAAAAACTGACTTGCTATCAAATCAGTTTCGGACTTGTTTGGCTTGTTTATATAGATTGTCAATGACATCTTCTAAAGTTTGATTTGCTAATTCCTTCTCTAATTGAGATTCGGCACTAGCGAAAAGCGGTGAAACTGCTCCTTGGATATGTTTTCCAACAGGGCAATCAGGATTGCTATTTTGATGAACAGGGAATAAACTAATGTGATTGATTTCTTGAGTAGCATAGTAGATCTCTAGTAAAGTCATTTTCTTTGGAGACTTACTGAGTTGATAACCTGTTTTTCCTTGCTGGGAATGAATCAAATCTGCATTTTTCAATAAGGCAATCACCTTTCGAATGTAACTAGCGTTGGTCCCGACGCTCTCAGCCAGTGCTTGTGAACTTAAGGTATCCTTGCTTTCACTAATCATGGTTAGGATGTGCAAGGCTACTGAAAATTTCGTATCCATATAAACTCCTTTAGATAACTTGTATCTGATACAAGAACAAGTATAGCACAAATAAAAAGAAAAGCAAGACTTTTGTTTTAAATTAAAAAAAATTTTTTGAAGAGTGTCATCAGATTAGAGATGTTTGGTAAGAAAGTTCATAATCAAATGGGAGGATAAACTTGTTTTAAAGAAACAGAATCTCCCCTCTCTGCTTGATTAAACATATCTTAGTTTGTGCCTAGTAAACTTTGTTTCATAATCTAATTATATGTTATTTCATTCCGTTTTTTTGTTCTTTTCAAAGCGTTATGAGGACTTGAAACTTATTTTATAATTTTTAATTAGTAAAATGTTGAATTATAGTGAGTATTGTGTCACAATAGATAGTATATAAATCATTAATAGAATAGAAATAATACTTTCTTACCTTTACAAGTAGTATTGGTTACACATTTTTTCGTCTCAATTGTACTTATCTCTCAAGTTTAGTTAATTTTTATTAGCTTTGTTTTCGAATCAATAAAACAAATTTTAGAAGTGCATAAGACAAGATGGTGACATTACTACAGTCATTTCTAGTCACCATATGTTGCTGGCACAGGCTGTTTGTAGTGTTGGCTATTTACTAGTCAGTTTAATCGGAGTGTTTAATTTTTATTGTTGAAAGGTTTTTATATGGCGAAAATTCTATCTTTAGGTCTGACAGGTAAGAAATTACTTGCTCAGGGGTTCTTGTTTGTTCTGCTAGGTCTCATCTTGATGGTCACGGGGACTTGGTTGCCAGTAAAGGTTATTCGACTGGTTCTGTTTTTAGCTTGGATAGCAACGGTCTTAGATTTAGTATTACGTATTTTCAAAAAAAGTCAGTCAACGGACACCTTGGGAGTTGCACTGGTTAAATTGTTAGTGCTGGGATATTTGCTTGGCTCCAATCTTGCGACGGATGTGCCGATTTATATTTTGGCTCTTGTGATTGGAGTTTATCAGATTTTTCATGCTAGTATTAACCTTGTCACCTATGTTCTCTACCGCAAAAACAAAATTCGACCTCGTTTTCGTCTCTTACTAGATGGACTCGTACTAGTTTTTCTTGGTGGGACTAGTCTTTTGTCCTCTACAGGAAATTCTGTCTTTCAACTCTTTGTATTAGGGGCTTATTTTTTCCTTTATGGTGTGTCCAATATCCGTGATGGTTTCTTGTTTGAGGAGGAAATTGGGAAAAACCATCTCAAACGTCGTGTAAGAATGAGCTTACCTATTGTCCTAGCCGCTCTCATCCCTGCAAGAACTTTAGCAAAAGTTAACAAATTTATGCTGGAAAATGCTGATGAGGAAGAAGATATCCATCTTGGAATAGTGAAGTCTGGTAAGACAGCAGAGCTAGAAATTTTTGTTCATACAGCTGAGACCTCCCTGTTTTCAGCTATTGGTCATGTGGATATCTGCTATCAGGGCCGTGTTATTTCTTATGGCAACTATGATCCGTCATCTGAGACCTTATTTGGTATGGTAGGAGATGGTGTCTTATATTTCTGTGACCGCGATAAGTACATTGATCTATGTAAACGTGAGAGTCAAAAAACACTTTTTGGTTACGGAATAGATTTGACACCTGAAATGGAAAAAGCAGTTCAGAAAAAGTTGGCTGAATTGAAACAACTGACAATTCCATGGGAGCCAAGTGCAGATAAAATCATGACAGGTGATGGTAAGGAAGACTACACCTACGCTTATAAAATCAGACACGAGACAGATGGGGAACTTTATAAATTTATCAAATCTAAGTTTAAATCCTACTTTGTCTTATCTACAAACTGTGTGCTCTTGGCTGATACCATAGTCGGTCAGGCTGGCACCGATATCCTCTCACCCAAAGGATTTATCGCTCCAGGAACTTACCAAGCCTACCTTGATCGAGAGTTTGAAAAACCAAATAGTATAGTCGTATCTAAACATGTTTATTAAGGAGAATTTATGAACTTAGTTAAAAAATATACTCCGTTAATCCTTTTTATAGGGCTGGTTGCTCTTGTAATTCTGAATGCATCGAGCTTTATATCAGGAGCAATCTCTCTCTTTGATGTAATATCAACCTTGATTTATGGTGCTGTCATTGCTTTTGTGCTCAATGTTCCCATGAAAAAAATTGAAGAATTCCTAGTTAAAATGAAGGTAAAGGCAGGGTTGCGCCGTCCGATTGCTATGGTGCTTGTTTTCCTATCTCTTATCTTAATCGTGATCTATCTTTTGGTTTTGGTGCTTCCAACCCTTGCTCAGACTATTAGTCAGCTGGGAGCAGTCCTTTCAACAGTCCTGACTCAACTTGGGAAATTGCTAGACAGCTCGGAATTTGTAACCAAAGACATGCTGTCAACTATCGTATCAGGAATTCAGGGACAGTCTAGCTCTATTAGTCAAGCTTTGATAACCTTCTTATCCGGTCTGACTAGTAATATAGGAAATATTTTTTCAAGTATAATGAATGCCTTTCTGATTATAGTATTTACCTTTTTATTTTTATCCAGTAAGGAACATCTGGCAGCGATGACGAGTAGACTTCTAAAAGTTATATTTCCAGAGAAAGTGGTGACAAAGTTAACTTACATTGGACAAGTAGCACTAGAGACTTATGACCAATTTTTGATGAGTCAGCTGATTGAAGCAGTCATCATAGGAGTTATGATAGCGGTTGGCTACAGCCTGTTTGGACTACCTTATGGGGTAATGACAGGTATATTTGCAGGAGTGCTATCGTTCATTCCTTATGTAGGGCCTATGATTGCTTGTGTTGTGGGAGCGATTTTTATCTTCACAGTGAGCCCTACTCAAGCCTTACTTTCTCTTCTTCTATATCAAGTTATACAGCTGATTGAAGGAAACCTTATTTATCCTAGAGTTGTAGGTCAATCTATTGGTTTGCCAGCTATTTTCACGCTTGCGGCTGCTAGTATTGGAGGCAATCTCTTTGGCTTACTTGGGATGATATTCTTTACACCGATATTTGCTGTTATCTATCGATTGGTTAAGGAATTTGTCGTTGCAAAGGAAAATCAGCTAGATTAAGAAAAACTAAATTTAATAAGATATACTGAGAAGAGAGTGAGAGATTCTCTTCTCTTTTATTTTTAAATACTTTTCTACAAAAAGCTATTAGACGTTAAAAAAAGCCTTGGTTTCAAGGCTTATTTCTGTTGATTTAGATGTGCCCCCTGCAGGGCTCGAACCTGCGCCCCATAGCTTAAGAGTCTACTGCTCTACCAACTGAGCTAAGGAGGCAACAGAAAAAGCTGAGAATGTAACTTCCCAGCTATTTTAATATGCCCAAAATGGCAGCTAGATTATTTACGAAAGGCATCAAGGATATAGGTGAAACCAACAATTAAAAATGCAAAGGCAACGACATAAACGACAAAGACACTTGTAGCTACTGGATTGAACAAAATCACTAGACCTAGTAAAAATGCAAGCAACGCTATCCACATGATATGGTTGCCAATAATAGGGAAAATCAATCCCAGACGATTGCCTTTAAAGAAAACTATAATGGCTTCTACAATTAACCAAATTCCTAAAATAGTTGGAATGACAACTGGCAGCGTCACAAAGCCATAGGCAACGAGGTAAAGAGCTAAGAGAAGATTAACAATCCCTTGGAAAAGATGAGCTGGTGAGCGAAGCTCTTTTGGTACAGAGAAATAGCCTAAAATAGCTGCTATAGAAGAAACCAGTAAACCAAATGCAATCCACCAGCTGTAAGCAACAAGATTAGCTACTGGGTTTGTAAATAGGAAAAGTCCTAAAAGGACAAAAACAACTCCTGCAAGGAATAGCGATAAACGATTAGAAAATTTCATTTCAATACCCCCTATATAGTATAGTATAGTTTGATAATAAAAATATTATACACCTTTTTAGAGGAAATATCAATAAACAAAATGGAAAATTTGGAAGTTTCAGTCTGATTTATGAAAAGAAAATCAGTTTTTATTATTTTGAAAATAAAAAGAGAAGATAAAATTTGTCTTCTCTACATGAAAATATTGTATGGCATCAAAGCAAAAGTAACTGGCTTTACACTATTTGTAAAGATGTAATTTGATTCAAAAAGAAAAGATAGATTTAAAATGTGGGACAAATGATGGGGTAAATCAGTTATAGACAAGCAAAAAAAGCCTTGATTTACAAGGCTTTTTCCTGTTGTATTTAGATGCCCCCTACAGGGATCGAACCTGTGACCCACGGATTAAGAGTCCGCTGCTCTGCCAGCTGAGCTAAGGAGGCAAAGAAAAAAGCTGTATTGGTGCCGAAACTTCACGGTTTGTATTGAACCCGCGCAATTAAGCAGGTGGGCAACTCGCTCTAACTGAAGCTGTTTCCGTGTGAGACGGCCTACATGCTGTTAGAAGACTTTTGTTTCCCTAATAATACAAAAAATAGTCGGTCAACACTTAAGTGTGAAGTCGTACACCACAGCGTTTCTATGTTTATATAATACCACTTTTTCAAAAAAAATCAAGAGGAAAGTGTAATTTTTTGAAAAGGATTTCAGATTTTTCGCAAACGGTCGATAGCTTCCTTTCTTTGAGCCAAAGCCCGTTCGTACTTGCCAGTATCTTCCGGAGTGAAGTAGTGCTGGTCTTTGATTTTTTCTGGCAGATAGTCTTGCTTGACCCAGTTTCCAGGATAGTTGTGCGGATAGAGATAGTTTTGGGCGTTGCCCAGTTCCTTGCTTCCACTGTAATGACCATCACGCAGGTGCCGAGGGATAGGCAAATGCCCCGATGTTTTGAGATCAGCCAGAGCCTTGTCCATCGCCACATAGGCTGAGTTGGATTTGGGAGAAAGAGCCAGATCAATGACGACATTAGCAATGAGAATGCGGGCTTCTGGGAAACCAATCCTTTGTGCAACATCTAGAGCAGTTACAGTATGGATCTGGGCTTCAGGATTGGCCAAGCCGATATCTTCATAAGCGATAACAGTCAAACGACGAGCTAGACTAGGCAGATCCCCAGCTTCAATCAAGCGGGCTGCGTAGTGGAGACTGGCATCCACATCTGATCCGCGGATGGATTTTTGCAGGGCTGAGAGAACATCATAGTGCCCATCCCCATCCTTATCCATGGTAATGTAACTCCGCTGCAGGCTATTTTCCATGATATCGAGCGTGATATGGCGGATACCCTTGTCATTCTCAGGGGTAGATAGAACAGCCAAATCTAGTGAATTAAAGGCAGAACGGAGGTCTCCGTTGGTAGATGTTGCGATAAAATCAAGGGCATCCTCATCTAGTTCTACTGGGAAATCAAAACCTCGTTCAGGGTCAGTCAGGGCCATTTGAATCGCTTCTTTGACGTTTTGGTTAGACAGAGGTTCCAGTTCAAAAATCTGAACACGGCTACGAATGGCAGGAGTGACAGAAAAGAAGGGATTTTCAGTCGTTGCGCCAATCATGATAACCAGACCACTTTCCAAAAGTGGCAGAAGAAAGTCTTGCTTGGTCTTATCAAGACGGTGGATCTCATCCAGTAGTAGGACCAATCCACCAGAGAATTTAGCTTCTTCGGCGATTTCTTGGAGTCGCTTTTTACTATCCACTGTCGCGTTAAAGGTCCGAAAGGCATACTTGGTCGTTCCAGCGATGGCTGAAGCGATACTGGTCTTGCCGATTCCTGGAGGTCCGTAGAGAATCATGGAGGACAGGCGGTTGGCCTCCACCATGCGACGGATGATTTTTCCTGGTCCGACCAGATGTTCCTGACCGATGACCTGGTCGATGGTTTTAGGGCGCATGCGAAGTGCGAGATTGTCAGGCATAGCAGTCCTTTCTAACATGGATTTTCTGATGTATATGTGGTAAGATGGTAGTATCTATTTTAGCATAATTCCGAGTAATCGGGGCGATTTAAGAGTCGCATAGAAAGAGGACAAAATGGCAACATACGGATTTTTAGATGTTTTAGAGGAAGAGTTGGACAAGAACTTTCCATTTGACTATGAGATTAGCTGGGACAAGCGCAACCACGCGGTTGAAGTGAGTTTTCTTCTAGAAACACAAAATGCTGCAGGAGTAGAGATGGTGGATGAGGATGGAGAGGTGTCATCAGACGATATCCTCTTTGAAGAAGCAGTCCTTTTCTACAACTCTGCCAAGTCAACAGTTAATGAAGAAGACTATCTCACAGTCATCCCTTACCTGCCGAAGAAAGGTTTTTCTCGTGAATTTTTAGCTTATTTTGCGCTATTCCTTAAAGATACTGCAGAGGTTGGGCTAGATGCCCTCATGGACTTTTTGGAAGACCCAGAAGCAGAAGAATTCGTCATGGAATGGAACCAAGAAGTCTTTGAAGAAGGGAAAGTTGGCTTGGAAGAGGGAGAATTTTATCCTTATCCGAGGTATTAGGAACTAGTGAGGAAGTATGTGAAGAAAATAGGTTTGTATTTTATTTCTGGTCTGTCCTTTGTTTTTTTGATGCTAGGATTTGCTTTTGGAACAATATCCTTTAAAGAGTTAGATTTTTCGTTTGTCTTTGTTCCAGGATACCTATTTACTTTTTTTAGCATCTATCTGATCTTTATTCTTCATGAGCTGGGTCATGCATTTTTCGGTTACCTGACAGGCTATCGACTGGTGGCTTTTGGATTAGGGAATTTTCTTCTGACCAAAAAGTCAGGCAAGTTTTCTCTTAGCCGAACAGCCGTTCTCAAAAATGTTGGCGCTCAGTATATTGGATTGAAAGAAGATGAAAGTGATCAAAGAATGATCCTGATGCTTGCAGGCGGCTTGATAGTTCATATTAGCTTGATTTTATTGGCGATATTGTATGGATTTTTGACAAGAAGCTGGTATTTTGCGGCTACTTGGATTTGTCTAAATGTATCTTTTCTTCTCATCAATGCTAAGCCAGTTGGGATTACCGATGGAGCGAAAATCTGGGAATTGCAACAACAGCCTGAAAATACGAAATACGCCTACTCGGTATTGAGGCATTCTGCCCAGACCTTGCTAGCTCCTCAAGAATATGATTTGAAAGACTTTATCATGCCTGTTGACGAGGATGAGAGAGGCAGTTTTGCAGAAAGTGTTCAGACCCTTCAGGGCTTGGTATTCATATTGGATGATAATATAGAACTTGCAAAGCGACAGTTTCAGTCTTTGCTAGAGAAAACAGATAATCCAATGTCTAAAACGATTTCTCAATTATACCTTCTTCAAATCGCCTTGCTAGAAGGAGAACATGAAAAAGCGGAGGAGTATGCAAGTAATCGAGGAGTCAAGTCCTTCTTATCTCTAAAAATGACAGATACGCAGATAATGCAAGCCTGGTATCAATTTAAGGCAAGGAAAGACATGGCTCAAACTCGCAAGGCTATGAAGATTGCTAAACAGAAAATGAATACTAGTCGCATGTTGCGAGATGAGAAACGCTACTATGAAAACTGGTTAGAGGAGTTAGAGAAAGAATTATCCGAAGGAGTCTGATATGGCAATAGAAATTTCTGATTTTACTGGTTGCAAAATTGCCCTCTTTTGTAAGGATAGGATTTTAACTATCTTGCGTGATGACAAATCAAACATTCCATACCCTAATACCTGGGAATTGCCAGGTGGCGGACGAGAGGGTGATGAAAGTCCTTTTGAGTGCGCGGCGCGCGAAGTTTACGAAGAATTAGGAATTCATCTGACTGAGGATTGCCTGCTTTGGAGTAAGGTGTACCCAAGTATGCTTTTTGAGGGGAAGGAATCCGTCTTTCTGGTTGGAAAGTTAAGGCAGGAACAGTTTGACAAGATTGTCTTTGGCGATGAAGGACAGGGCTACAAACTGATGAGCATTGAGGAATTTCTTGGCTCAGATAAGGTTGTACCCCAGTTGCAGGATAGGGTGAGGGATTATATGGAGAGTAACTATGATTAGACTAGAACGAGCAGTAGCAGAAGATTTAGAAACCATCATTTCTATTCAAAGAGCCAGTTTTAAGGCAGTTTATGAGAAATACCAAGATGAGTATGATCCTTATCTGGAGGACCGCGAACGAATCAAGTGGAAATTGGTTGAGCGTCCTAATAGCTATTACTACTTTGTAAAAGAAAAGGACGAAATTATCGGTTTTTTACGAATTCAGACCAATAAAGAGTTGACGGAGGCTTGGTTGGGAACGGCAGCGATTTTGCCCCAGTATCAAGGAAAAGGTTATGGTTCTGAGGGATTGAGATTGCTGGAAAAGGAATTTCCAACGATTAAACAGTGGGATTTGTGTACGGTATTACAGGATGCGGGGATGGTCGCCTTTTATGAGAAAAATGGCTACCGTCAAACCCATATCGAGCCTGAAAAAGAAGGTATGGATATGGTTTACATGAAAAAATTGATTGACAAATAGAAAGGAAGGTTCGGTTACATTTCTAAACTGAACCCGCCCTAAACACTGTGCCAAAAAGATAAACTTCTCTTAGACACAAGCGTCTTCAGAGAGTTTCCTATTTTGGCTTTGTGTTTTACGGGCTTGGTATCTTAATGATGGAAACATGGCAAGAGTTAAAAGTTACAGTCAAGCGTGAGGGAGAGGAATTGGTCTCCAATCTCTTGATTGAGCTGGGGGCGCAAGGTGTTGCGATCGAAGATAGTATGGACTATGTGGGAAATGTTGACCGCTTCGGCGAGATTTTCCCAGAGGTTGAGCAGCAAGAAGAAATCGTGGTGACCGCCTACTACCCTGATACGGTTGATGTAGCAACGGTTGAAGCAGACTTGCAGGCTCGCCTAGCAGAATTGACAGATTTTATGGATTTAGGTGAGGTCAAGATGGGGACGACTGCCTTGGCTGAGGAAGACTGGGCAGACAACTGGAAGAAATACTATGAGCCAGCTCGAATTACTCATGACTTGACTATCGTGCCGTCTTGGACAGATTATGAGGCGACTGCTGGGGAAAAGATTATCAAGCTGGATCCTGGTATGGCCTTTGGGACAGGAACCCACCCAACTACCAAGATGAGCCTTTTTGCCTTGGAACAGGTTCTCCGTGGTGGTGAAACGGTGCTAGATGTGGGGACAGGTTCCGGTGTCCTTTCTATTGCTAGCTCGCTTCTGGATGCCAAGGAAATCTTCGCTTACGACCTCGATGACGTGGCGGTTCGTGTCGCTCAGGAAAATATTGAGCTCAATCCAGGTATGGAAAACATCCATGTAGCGCCAGGTGATTTGCTCAAGGGTGTGGAGATTGAGGCAGATGTCATCGTGGCCAATATCTTGGCGGATATCCTCATTCATCTGACGGACGATGCCTATCGTTTGGTAAAGGACGAAGGTTATCTCATCATGAGTGGCATTATTAAGGACAAGTGGGACATGGTGCGAGAGTCAGCTGAGTCAGCTGGATTCTTCCTTGAAACCCACATGATGCAAGGGGAATGGAATGCTTGTGTCTTTAAGAAGGCCAAGGATATTTCAGGTGTGATTGGAGGCTAGCATGCAGCAGTATTTTGTCAAAGGCGGTGCAGTCTCTCCTGTCACTATTGAGGACAAGGAAACCAGCAAGCACATGTTTCAGGTCATGCGCCTGAAAGAAGGTGATGAGGTTATTTTGGTCTTTGAGGATGGCATTAAGCGTTTGGCGCGCGTGCTAGATGTGGAGGCTCGTCAGTTGGAGCTAATCAAAGAATTAGCTGACAATGTGGAACTGCCAGTCCAAGTGACCATCGCATCCGGCTTTCCCAAGGGAGACAAGCTGGAGTTTATCACTCAAAAAGTAACCGAACTAGGTGCTAGCCAAATCTGGGCCTTTCCTGCCGATTGGTCAGTTGCCAAATGGGACGGCAAGAAACTAGGCAAGAAAGTCGAAAAACTAGAAAAAATCGCCCTTGGAGCATCCGAACAAAGCAAACGTAATATCGTTCCATGTATCAAACTTTTTGAGAAAAAAGCAGACTTTCTAGCCCAACTAGACCAGTTTGACTCTATCATAGTGGCCTATGAAGAGTCAGCAAAAGAAGGAGAAACCGCTGCGCTCTTACAAGCAGTCACTGGCCTTGAAAAAGGAGCTAAATTGCTCTTTATCTTTGGTCCAGAAGGCGGTCTCTCACCAGCAGAAATTGAAAGTTTTGAAGCCAAAGGAGCCGTCTTGGCAGGACTTGGCCCTCGCATCTTGCGAGCAGAAACAGCCCCACTTTACGCCTTATCAGCCCTTAGTGTTTTAGTAGAATTAGAGAAATAAGAGGAAGAAAATGGAACAAAAACACCGATCAGAATTTCCCGAAAAGGAACTTTGGGACTTAACTGCCCTATATCAAGATCGTGAGGATTTCTTGCGAGCAATCGAAAAGACTCGCGAAGATATCAACCAATTTAGCCGTGATTACAAGGGCAATCTTCATACTTTTGAGGATTTCGAGAAGGCCTTTGCAGAATTGGAACAAATCTATATCCAGATGAGTCATATCGGCAATTACGCCTTTATGCCTCAGACGACAGACTATAGCAATGAAGATTTTGCCAATATTGCCCAAGCTGGGATGGAATTTGAAACAGACGCCAGCGTAGCCTTGACCTTCTTTGACGACGCCTTGGTGGCAGCAGACGAGGAAGTCTTGGACCGTTTGGGTGAGCTGCCACACTTGACGGCAGCCATTCGTCAGGCCAAAATCAAAAAAGCCCACTACCTAGGGGCTGATGTGGAAAAGGCATTGACAAATCTGGGTGAAGTTTTCTACAGCCCACAGGATATTTACACCAAGATGCGAGCTGGGGACTTTGAAATGGCTGACTTTGAAGCCCATGGCAAAAACTACAAAAACAGCTTTGTGACCTATGAAAATTTCTACCAAAACCACGAGGATGCTGAGGTTCGTGAAAAATCCTTCCGTTCCTTCTCAGAGGGACTTCGTAAGCACCAAAATACAGCTGCGGCAGCCTATTTAGCCCAAGTCAAGTCTGAAAAACTATTGGCAGATATGAAGGGCTACGACTCAGTCTTTGATTATCTCCTAGCTGAGCAAGAAGTGGACCGTGCTATGTTTGACCGCCAGATTGACCTCATTATGCAGGAATTTGCGCCAGTTGCCCAGAGATACCTCAAGCATGTTGCCAAGGTCAATGGCCTTGAAAAGATGACTTTTGCAGACTGGAAATTGGACTTGGACAGCGCCCTGAATCCTGAAGTGACTATTGACGACGCCTATGATTTGGTCGTGAAGTCAGTAGAACCTTTGGGACAAGAATATACTCAAGAAATTGCCCGTTACCAAGAAGAGCGCTGGGTGGACTTTGCTGCCAATAGTGGTAAAGATTCTGGCGGTTATGCGGCGGATCCATATCGCGTGCACCCTTATGTCCTCATGAGCTGGACTGGTCGTTTGAGTGATGTCTATACCTTGATTCATGAAATCGGACATTCTGGTCAATTTATCTTTTCAGACAATCACCAAAGCTACTTTAATGCCCACATGTCGACCTACTACGTTGAAGCGCCATCAACCTTTAATGAATTGCTTCTCAGTGACTACTTGGAGCACCAGTCTGATGACCCACGTCAAAAACGCTTCGCTCTTGCCCACCGCTTAACAGATACCTACTTCCATAATTTCATCACCCACCTCTTGGAAGCAGCCTTCCAGCGTAAGGTTTATACATTGATTGAAGAAGGGGAAACCTTTGGAGCAAGCAAGCTCAACAGCATTATGAAGGAAGTTTTGACAGATTTCTGGGGAGATGCTATTGAGATTGATGACGATGCAGCCTTGACTTGGATGCGCCAAGCTCACTACTACATGGGCTTGTATAGCTACACCTACTCTGCTGGCCTTGTCATCTCAACAGCTGGTTACCTTCATCTGAAACATTCAGAAACCGGAGCTGAAGATTGGATCAATCTCCTTAAATCAGGTGGTAGTAAGACACCGCTTGAGTCAGCCATGATTATCGGAGCGGATATCTCAACAGACAAACCACTCCGTGATACCATCCAATTCTTGTCTGATACAGTTGACCAGATTATTGCCTACAGTGCTGAGTTGGGAGAGTAAGGGTATCCAGTGTCGGATTTAAGACGGTTTATCGATAAGATGAATACACAAAAATCACCTGTTTGAGGTGATTTTTTTATGCTTTAAAGATTTATTCAAATTTTCCTTTATTGGCCTCGTTTGAAGCCTTCATGCTAATTTGTAAAAGGTTGGCGAGATTTTCATTATCAAGGCTAGCTTCACCATTATTATCCACTTTTATGGCAAGGTAATGAGAGTTTCGATCAAAATAATCCATGCCCTCTAGGTCTACGTAGTTGTCAGCTTTAAAATCAAGCGCAGCTAATTGATAAACAAATCGAATATTTAGAGCTTTAGCATAGTCTGTTTCAAGAACCTTTTGTTGCTCTTCCACCAGTCCTTGAAAGAAGTCTTGGAAGTTATCATGATAAGTAGCTTTGACTTCGTATTGGTAGGTATCTACAGATGGGGACATAAATTTCAAATAAACCATGTCGCCCTCCACCTTATAGTCCTCAAGAGTATAGGCACCTGCTTTTCCTAATGCATTGGTGTTGACCTTGAAAAACATAGGTGCATAAATTTTGAGAGGATATTTTTCTCCTTTATATTCAAAGACGGTATCATTTGAAAAATTCGGACGGATTTTAGTTAACTCAGGGACTAAATATTCGTTCCAAATCTTATCAAATAACTCTTCTTGATTGCTAGCACCCGCTGATTTCACAACTAGGTCAAGATTTTCTTGATTGACAAAGACAGCATCCACTAATTTGAGGGCTGTTTGAACCTTAGAATCCGAAATTTCTTTTTTCTTTTTTTCAAGATTCTCAGCCGCCTCTTTCGTGCGATCTAAAGTTTTATTAAATTGACTGCCACTGTTTGTTTCAACAAAGGTTCTCTCATAGTTGGTAGGTTCAACTTTGGCATTCCAGTCAAATGAAGCAGCAGGACCAGTTACATCTTTCTTATGGTAGGTAGAAACCTGATTGTTTGAATTATTTGTAGAACTAGTAGATGGCTTTGATGAGCAAGCACCAAGGGCTAAGGCTAGTGTTGTCACACAAGCTAGGCAACAAAGTCTGAACGATTTTTTCATACATTTCTCCTTCAAGTAATGCTTGTTATTCATTGTCTATTATATCATGACCTTTAGGATTACAGTGTTTTAAAATGAATTAGACAGGATTTTAACATCATAGATGAAACAGTCATATCAGCCTTTTATGATATACTATAAGGGAAATATGATTAGTTGTTTTATTAATTATCATAAGTAAGGAGAAGGTTATGAAAAAACGTGCGTTTTTCACAACATTACTTTTAGGAGGATTGATCATGATAGGATTGGCAGGATGTGGAGAAAATAAAAACAGTCGAGAATGGATTGAGAACAAAGTCTCTGAGGTTAGTCGTGTCTATCCAACCGAGAATCTGTTTGATTTGTTTAAGCAATTTCCGAAAGGGTTTAATATTACTCAAACATTTTATAAGGATTCGCTCAGAACAGTAGTTTCCTTAGATGGAGATGAAGAAAGTCAAACCATAAAAGGAAAGATAGAGACTATACAAATTTCTACTGATCCATATAAAGAAGAAGTGGAAGAGCATGTTGATGTAGAATATAAGGATGGTGAATTTATATTTTCTAACAATGAGGTAGCGGAAAAAATTTGGGGTTATAAAGGTTTTCTGTTCCAAAAATTAAGTTTGAATAGAGATGTTTTATCTAAGATGAAGCTTGAAAAGTTTCGATATTTTTCAAATCGCAATGTGTTTGAAATCTATTATATTAGTGATAACTCTACGATAAATAATTTCCTTAAGTCAAATGGAGAACACATGTTATCAATAAGTGGAGCGGAATCTTATAATAATACAAAAGGTTATCGATTGAATGTTAATATTGCTTTTAAGGATACCCCAAATGATGGAATGAGTGAGATAGTTTCAAGTTGGATAGATGATAGAAATAGTGTTTCTAATTAATTTGATAACATTTTAAATATCCTGATTGAACTGATCATAAATAAGGAGAGTATTATGAAAAAACGTATGTTTTTCGCAATGTTAGTTTTAGTAGGGTTGATAATGATAGGAATAACAGGATGTGGAGAAAATAAGAACAGTCGAGAATGGATTGAGAACAAAGTATCTGAGGTTAGTCGTGTCTATCCAACCGAGAATCTGTTTGATTTGTTTAAGCAATTTCCAGAAGGGTTTGAGATTGAGCAGGTTTATTTTAAAAAGAAAAGTGATGGAATTGACGATTTTATCACAGAAATTAAGCTGAAAGGTGATGCAACATCGCATACAATAACAGGTACTCTTGCTAAAAGCCCAGCGAAGGAAGATGCGCCAAAAAGCGATGAAGTGGTAGTAAGTGTTCAATATATAGACAACAAATTTATTTTTTCTGATGAAGAAACCGCTAAAAGAATATGGAAGTTTGATGGTTTTTTGTTTCAAAAACTTGGTATAGATAAAGAGTTTTTAAGTAAATTATCATTAAAAAACAAACATTTTAATGGAAATAATGGTTCTTTTGATATAGATTATATTATTAAAAACACAACGATTAACCAATATTTTAATAAACAGCAACAAGCTGAAACAGTGCTAGGATTTGGTAGTTCTTTGAGGTTAGATGACTTTTATTATTATTCTGTTACTGTTGATTTTAATGATGGCTATTATTTTAAGGAGAGAGTATCGAATTAGGAGAGAAGTATGAGTAAAAAGGATACAGCGAATAGTGGTATTGCTACTCTAGATGCAGCAAATCTGACTTACGAATTTGAGAATGTGCGAGTTAATCAACCTGAAATTGGACATGATGATAGAAAACAACTTCTTAATGCAGTAGACAGAAGTAAACCTCTCCCCTCTAACCTCCAGTATCTAGATGATTTTCATGATGACTTTACTGGGACGAGTGGTACAGCCTTCCTAGATAAGGACAGTGGAGAGGTGATTATTGCCTATACGGGAACGAATCCTAATGCGGATATAGTCAAGGATGTCGCTACAGATGTCGGTAGTATAGCCATGGCGCTCGGTTTTCATTATGATGAAGCTTTCAAATTTTATGAAAGGATTCGACAGAGATATGGGGATAATATTACTCTAACTGGACATTCTTTAGGAGGTAACATCGCTCAGAGGGTGGCCTTAGAGTATAACGCTCCGCGTACTGTGGTATATAACTCAGCGCCTCTCTATTTAGAAGGTCTTATCGAATCTAAAGATAAAATCATAGATTATCTGACTCCGTGGGATTCGGCAAGGGAGAAGATAATCAATAAACAAAAGACATTCACAGGTCAAGTAGTACGAATCCGGACTCAAGATGACTTTCTTAACAATATCTCAAAACCTTTTTTAGGTGTATACTTGGGGGAAGATTATCTGCTTGAAAATTCCGGTGGGCACAGTATTGATCCAGATATTACGGGTGATAAAAATCAAATTAACCAAATCAAAGATATTTTGGAAAATCAGAGTCCAGAGAAGATGACTGGACTTGAAAAGAAGAACTATGAAACTCTGAAGAAATTACAAGGTGTCAAAAATCGACTTCTAAAGCAGTTGAGTACCCAATTTTTATCAGATGGTAGTATAAGTAGCCATGAGATGTTTTTCTTGGACAGCGTCCAAGCAACAGCTGTTGCGACGGCAATGACAGAGAGTGTCAGCAACGGACACAACGAGATTGAGGCAGTGGCGAAAAAAGCAGTTGCGGATGCAGAAACACTCTACGATAAAAGTAAAGAAGTTCCGTGGTTCGTCACAGAGTTAACTTATGATGAGATAGAGGATGTCTATGCAGAAGCAGGGGTAACGTATGATAGTATTGTGGGGCAGACTCAGAGACATTTTGATAAAAAAGTAAGTAAATCAGCTGAGATTGTAAAAGCCTTTACGGATTTGGAAACGAATATTCAGAAGGGTGTTGAACAAGCAGTTGAAGGAGATGAAAGCTTGGCAAGGGATATTAATCAATGGACAAACTAGAAGAAATTCAAATTAAAATAAAAAAGCAAGAAGATGGTCTTTTGTCCTTGGAGGATGACTATAGAACTGCTAAGAAGAAAATAGAAGAATCTTATGAAAATTTGTATGATAATCGTTCTCAGTTGACCAGATTATATGAGGAGTTTGAAAACATTGCTTATGATTTTGGTAGACAGAATTCTGGAGATGAGAGCGCGCGCCACCAATTTCTGATACTCTTAGAATCTTATTCAGTTGAGACAAGGAGTGAGTATCTTCGTCAATATGCTAAAATAGAGGCAAAAGATGAAGAGTTGCAGACTCAGTACCGAAAAGAGCGCTCTCGCTTAGAAAAAGAGTTAGAAGAGAGTTATAGTCAAAGAAAAGACTTATATGAGTTAGAAAGGAGGCAGAAGAAATGCTAGTGGATTTAGTCATAGATGCTTTGATTGGACCTATGTCAGAATCAGCCAGACGAGAAATCAAAAAAACATTAGAAAGAGCAGCTATCAAAGCATTTTGTGCTCCTCCTATAAAATCAGGTAGAAAAGGTATTGTAGATAAGTACGATGAGGAGATAGGGGTTCTTGCTATGACAAATAAGACTGCTGTAACGACTTTAGCAGCTCAAATGGATAGTTCAATTAATGGTTTAGGACAAAAAAGCAATTAGCGAGACTATTAGTAAAAATAGTACATCTTTTGAAGATTTAACTCCTAAAAAGAAAAAATAGTGTTTTAACCATGCCCTATTCCTTTCCAATTTTTCCAAATATTCCTCTTCAAAGTCATCTTCGGATGGCTTTTTGATAAGTTACTAGAAATGTAGAGGTACTTGAGATGCGTTGGAAATTACAAAGAAAAATGATAGAAGAAAAACCAAGCTATAGTCGAGAAGAAATTCAGTGGTTGCTTGAGCATTTGGGAGATTCCTCTCCAGAAATTCGAGACGAACTTGTTTTTACGAGTTTAGCTAGAGGGATTCAAGAAGAGTTGTTTTCCCTTGAGCAATTTCAGTTTATTTCAGAAGAGATCTCCTCTGATGAAGGTCTATACAAAGAGATTGATAGTAGAGGAGTTTCGGCTCTTAAACGTTCTTTTAGGGCGCTTATTTATGCCAATCTTTTGTCTGCAGATGGTAACGAGCACTCTCTTTTCTATAAAGGTTTAAAAACTGATATAAGAAATGCTATGCTATCTCAAGGTTTGTATTACCTAAAAAAAGAAAAGGATACGACAGGATTTTCAAGTCAGTATGGTTGGGTTCACGCTTTTGCGCATGGAGCGGATCTCTTGACTGAAGTCGTTTGTCATCCAGATTTTCCTAGTAACAGATTTTCTGAAGTATTTGATGTACTGGGTCAATTATTTAAAAGAATTACCATTCGTTTTACAAATGATGAGGATTGGCGCTTAGCGAGAGTACTTTATGAACCCATTTTGCAAGGAAAATTAGAGCAGGAACAAGTAGCTTCTTGGATAAAAACTGTTGACTTTCCAATAGAAGAGAGGGAAGATTTTTATAAATTTTCCAACTTCAGATCCTGTCTGTTGGAAGTCTATATCCAACTTGACCAGAAAAATAGTTTACAAGATGCCTTGAAAGAAGCCATTCAATCTTTTCAGTACTAAGTTCAAGCGAGTCATTTCATGATTTTCAAATAACTTTCCAGTCAATTTTCTTGAAACCCTTTCCTTCTTTTGATAGACTAATACATAGTTTGAAAAAAGGAGACTTATCATGAAAAAATTTGTTGCTGAATTAATCGGTACATTTATGCTTGTGTTCATCGGAACAGGAGCTGTTGTTTTTGGAAATGGTCTTAATGGCCTTGGACACCTTGGAATTGCTTTTGCCTTTGGTCTGGCAATTGTGGTTGCAGCTTACTCAATCGGAACTGTTTCAGGGGCTCACTTGAACCCAGCTGTCTCGATTGCTATGTTTGTAAACAAACGTTTGTCATCTTCAGAGCTTGTAAACTACATCCTTGGACAAGTGGTTGGAGCTTTTCTTGCGTCAGCTGCAGTATTCTTCCTCTTGTCTAACTCAGGCATGTCAACTGCTAGTCTTGGTGAAAATGCCTTGGCAAACGGTGTCACTGTCTTTGGTGGATTCTTGTTTGAAGTCATCGCAACTTTCTTGTTTGTCCTAGTTATCATGACTGTAACATCAGCAAGCAAAGGTAATGGCGCAATCGCTGGTTTGGTCATTGGTTTGTCATTGATGGCCATGATCCTTGTGGGATTGAACATTACTGGCCTTTCAGTTAACCCAGCTCGTAGCTTGGCACCTGCTGTCTTGGTAGGTGGCGCAGCCCTTCAACAAGTATGGATTTTCATCCTTGCTCCAATCGTTGGTGGTGTTCTTGCAGCACTTGTTGCGAAAAACTTCCTTGGAACAGAAGAATAATTGAAACTCAAAAAGCCTTGCTCCTCAGTTTGAGGAACAGGGCTTTTTCGTATTATACTCTTCGAAAATCTCTTCAAACCACGTCAGCATCCATCTGCAACCTCAAAACACTGTTTTGAGCTGACTTCGTCAGTCTTATCTATAACCTCAAAGCAGTGCTTTGAGCAACCTGCGGCTAACTTTCTAGTTTGCTCTTTGATTTTCATTGAGTATGAGTTTAACGGTTGTCAATTTTCTCTGGATAAAGGTCGTGTTGAAAGAGGCGTTGTTCTGCCAAGCCTTCATACTTAGTTCCAGGCTTACCGTAGTTGTAGTAGGGGTCGATTGAGATGCCACCGCGCGGAGTGAATTTTCCCCATACCTCCAAATAGCGAGGGTCTAGCAAGTTGACCAAGTCTTTCCCGATGGTGTTGATACAGTTTTCGTGAAAATCCCCATGATTTCGATAGCTAAAGAGGTAGAGTTTGAGGGATTTTGACTCGACGCAGAGCTTGTCAGGAATGTAGGAAATATAAATGGTCGCAAAGTCTGGCTGAGCAGTGATTGGGCAAAGCGAGGTAAATTCAGGACAGTTGAATTTGATGAAATAGTCATTTTCAACATGACGATTGTCAAAGGATTCGAGGACTTCTGGTTGATAGTCGAAAATGTAGTTGGTTTCTTTGTTGCCGAGGAGGCTAAGGTTTTTCATTTCTTCTTGTTGTGACATGATTTTTTCTTTCTAATTTAAACACCACGTTGGTTGTCGTAGAGGAGGGTATGGAGTTGAGGAAGGACGCGGACATTGCCCCAGCTATCGTCAGCAGCGACGCGTTTCCAGAGTTCTTTGAGGCGGTCCAGTTGATCTTGGACAATATTGCCAGTAGCCTTGGGTTCAGGATTTCCTGCTGATAAGAAGAGAACATCTGGTTGGTAGCGTTCTTGAATCCCTTTAGCAAAGGCCAAATCGGCATCATCAAAGACAGGGATTTTAAAGGTGACCTTGCCTGGGTCCAGTTGGGAAACGATAAAGTCCAAGGTTTCAAAGTTGACTTCCATCTTGGATGAAGGAGGTTTGGGGCTCAGAGTGACCTGATCAATATCTTTTAACCAATTTTGCCAGCGGGAGCCTTGGGTCTCAACAGCTAGAGTGACACCGCGTTCCTTGAGCTTGGTGACGAGTTCGGCCATGTTGGCTGCTAGGATAGCAGGATTTCCCCCAGACAGGGTGACGTAGTCGTAGCTTCCTAGCTTATCTAAGGCAGCAATGACTTCGTCAGCGGTCATGCGAGTTGGTTTTTCAGAACCATCCCAAGTAAAGGCAGAGTCGCACCAGTCGCAGTGGTAGTCGCAACCAGCAGTGCGGACAAACATGGTTTTCTGCCCAATAGCACGGCCTTCACCTTGAAAGGTTGGGCCAAAAATTTCCAGAACTGGTAGTTTGAGGACACGTTCCCTAGTCATCTAACCACTCCCGTCTAAACTCCGCAAAGGCAGTCGGAGTCTCATAGAGGCGAACGTATTCCATACGGAGACCGCGTTCGTCGGGCAACTCTTGACTCATGGTTTGGAAAATCCAGTAAACCATATTTTCAGCAGTCGTGTTCATATAAGGCAGAGTTTCATTGAGATAGCGATGATCCAAATGGGGCTCTAAGTAGTTCTTGTAGATGGCTTTGATATCTCCGAAATCGTAGGTCATGCCCCGTTCATCTAAAAATCCACTGACAGCGATTTGTAAATGATAAGTGTGGCCGTGCAGGGACTTGCATTTTCCCTCATAGTGAAAGAGGTGGTGGGCAGCATCAAAGGTAAATTCTTTTGATACCAAGGTTCTGTGAGGATTGTAGACCAGAGACTCGCCAGTTTCTTGTTTGATTTCTTTGGGTGCAAAAAACATTAGCCCTCTCCTTTCTGTGAAAGATAAACATCTAGTCCATGCTGACGTAGATGGCAGGCTGGGCAATCTCCGCAGCCACTACCGATAATCCCATTGTAGCAGGTTAAGGTCTTCTCACGAACGTAGTCAAAGGCACCAAGTTGGTCGGCTAACTCCCAAGTTTCAGCCTTGTCTAGCCACATGAGAGGTGTTTGGATAACAAAGTCGTAATCCATGGCAAGGTTGAGAGTAACATTGAGGGATTTGACAAAGACATCCCGACAATCAGGGTAGCCTGAGAAATCTGTCTCGCAGACACCTGTCACGATATCTTTAATGCCTCGTTGCTTGGCAAGAACTGCCGCAAAGGACAGAAAGAGGTGGTTGCGGCCGTCAACAAAGGTATTGGGAACCTCTCCCTCTTTTTGCTCGATCTCCAGATCAGAGGTCAGGGCATTTTCAGTGATTTGTCCTAGCAGAGACATATCGAGGATGTGATGACGAATACCTTGTTCCTTAGCGATTTCTTCAGCAACTTGAATCTCGAGATGATGGCGTTGGCCGTAGGCAAAGGTGACGGCTTCGACTGTTTTATAGTGTTCTTTAGCCCAAAAGAGGCAGGTTGTGGAATCTTGACCGCCGCTAAAGACGACCAAGGCTGAATGACGTTTCATAGTACTCCTTCTAAAATGGGAAATGTTCAGAGCACGCAAAAAGCTCCCTTGAGGGGAGCTAAAAAATACCAAGTAGAGGTTTTTTTTAGCGATGGCATGTCCCAAACATCGTAATATTCTACCTACAGTCTAGCATATTTTTTAAAAAATGGCAAAGGGCAAGAAAAAAGAGACCAAATAAAGCACTTGGTCTCTCGTGTGATTAGCTCAATTCAGCAACGATGGCCTTGATTTGTTCTGCTGTGTGAACACCAGCAACTTGTTTTACCACTTGTCCGTCTTTCTTGAAGAGAAGGGTTGGGATAGACATGATTCCAAAAGCACGAGCTGTGTTTGGATTTTCATCAACGTCCATTTTAACGATTTTCAAGACATCTTCTGAAAGTTCTTCAGACAATTTGTCCAAGATTGGACCTTGCATACGACATGGACCACACCAAGTTGCCCAGAAGTCTACCAAGACCAAACCGTCTTTTGTTTCTTGTTCAAATGTTGCATCTGTAATTGCTTTTGCCATTGTATTTCTCCTTTTTTAGTTATATTGGCTTAAATCTTGTTTCATGAGATAGAAGAAGACATCTCCATAAGTCCCATGGTAGTCCAAGTCATGACCATTGTAGGTTAATTTTTGGACAGTATAGTAATCAGCAACGCCGATGAGGCAGGCGTGTTGAGAACGTTCAAAGTCTTGGTAAGACTCGAAAGTCATGGTTCTCTCTTGCTTGCTGGCGTCTAGATAGGTAATTTCGATCATATAAAACTCCTTTGTTCGATCTTGACTTTATTGTACTCCTTGAAAAGAGGAATGTCAAGAAAAATGATTGCGCACGCAACTTTTTTAAAAATCTGATTAAGAAATGAAGTCAAGACTGGTTTCCAATCTTTCCTCGACGGCCTTTTGCAGGTAAGCTAGGGTTGTCTGTCCCTCGTCAGTCAGGCAGATAAAACTGGCCCGTCTATCCTGATCGCAACACCGGCGACTAAGCAAACCACAGTTTTTCTCTTCCAGGCGAGCTACCATTCTAGAAACAGCGCTCGGGCTGAGATGAAGCTTATCAGGTAAATCAATCTGGCGTAGAGATTTTTCTTGGGCCAAATCCAGATAGTAGAGCAGGTAAAACTCTTTCAAGGTCAACCTTTGTTCACTCTGCTGGGCAATAGTTTCTTCCAACAAGGCTTCCATTTCCTTTTGACGGCGGTTGTAGTCAAACCACTTTTCCAAATAGGTCATTGCTTTCTCCTTTCTTTTCAAAGTAAAAATCTCAAAGTCATTACTGATTATCTTTGTAACACAAGATGATTGCGCATGCAATGATTATACTACTTTTAACTAATCCTTGCAAGAAAGAAGAATTTCAATATTTCCTTGAAATTTTCTGAAAAAAGAGTAAACTGGTATGCAAGAAGTCTATTTCGTGGAGTTTAGGATGAAATTATATGTTCAATTAATGATTCTCTTTGTGATTTCTCTAATCGGTGAGGGAATCTCCAGTTTCTTTCATTTGCCCATCCCAGGCAGTATTATCGGCTTGATTATTCTCTTTCTAGCCTTACAGTTCAAGTGGCTAAGGACCAGGCATGTCAATATGGTCGGAAATTTCTTGCTGGCCAATATGACCATTCTCTTTTTGCCGCCAGCAGTGGGTATCATGGAAAAGTTTGATGTGATTGCTCCTTATCTTTTGCCTATCGTCTTGATTGTCTTTTTTGCGGCTGTCATCAACATTATCCTTATTGCCCTAGTGGTTCAGTTTATCAAGCGACGATTTGAGGGAGATTATGAGAAAGGAGATGCCAAATGAACGAATTTGTATCCAATCCTCTGTTTGGGATTGCATTATCTATCCTAGCTTATCTAGTGGGGATGTTGATTTACAGACGTTTTCCCCATCCATTGACAACACCCTTGCTGTTGTCGGCTATTTTTATCATTATTTTCCTTAAGGCGACGGGTATTTCTTATCAAGATTATTACCAAGGTGGGGTTTATCTGAACAACTTGATTGTCCCATCGACCGTGGCTCTAGGGATTCCGCTTTATAAGAGTTTTCACCTGATGAAGCATCATGCTCGCAGTATTCTCTTTGGTAGTCTGTTAGCAGTAGTTGTCAATACTTGTTTCACTGCCATAGTAGCGAAAATATTTGGTATGGACTTTTTCCTAGCCATTTCTCTCTTTCCCAAGTCAGTGACAACCGCCATGGCAGTGGGGATCACAGAAAAATTGCAAGGTTTGACGACTGTGACCTTGGTCGTCGTAGTGGCGACTGGGATTTTGACCAGTGTTATCGGACCAACCCTTTTGAAGTGGTTGAAAATTGATGATCCAGTAGCAGTTGGTCTTTCCCTTGGTGGAACAGGTCATGCCGTCGGAACAGGAACGGCTTTTCGCTACGGTTCTGTAGCAGGAGCCATGGGTGGTTTGGCTATCGGTATTACTGGTATTCTCTACGTATTTGTAAGCCCCATCGTAGCCAGTTTGATATTGAGTTAAAAAGCAAGGAACTTAAATTCCTTGCTTTTTCAAATTGTATGTTATAGGTTTTTACTTTCCCAAAAAAGCAGTGAGACAGAAGCAGATTCTTAGTTAAAAATCACTTCTCTCACTATACATAAATAACCAAAAAACACCTAGGACTATTTTAAAATCCTAGATGTTTTTCCTGATGTGCTAAGAAATATTTTACGTAAATACAGATAATAAAGGCCAAGCAATCCTAGAACAACCAAATCAACGACAAATTGCCAACCAAAAACCTGAATGCGATTCCTAAAAAGACTGGTCAATAGAATCAGCAGAGCATCTCCCCAGAAAGCAAGGCCAGCCAAAGTAAGGGCTGATTTTCTTCTGAAAAAATAGAAAATCGGACTCAAGGTAGCAGCTAACAAATGGCTGAACCATATGATCATAAAGACAACAGGATAATGGCTAAAGTAAGCCATAATAGCTGAATTATAATGTTCTGCAAAATAAGTCTGATTACGCGTCATGACCATGACAAAATCATAGCAGCCTATCAAATTCAAGAAAAATATAAGCACTGCAAAGCTAATACCAAAGCCAGTTAATTTTTTCATTTCATTAACCCCATTTCTTCAAAAGCTTGAATAAAAAAATCGCTCTTCAACAAGGCCAAGCCTTGATTGACATCACCTAAAACCATAAGGCTGTCGTCTTTTTGGATGTTAAAAATTTTTCTCGCTCGTGCAGGAATGACGATTTGTCCCTTTTCACCAACAGTTACCGTTCCAAAAATATACTTCCCTTCTTTGGCTTTAGCAGCAAAAGGAGAGACATCCCCATTAACCAACTCATCTAAGCTGATATCAAAAATTTCTGCCAAACGACTTGAAGAAATAATATCCGGTAAACTGTCACCCAATTCCCACTTACTGAGAGTCTGACGAGATACGCCTACTTTTTCAGCTAATTTTTCCTGAGAATAACCTGACTTTTTCCTTAGCAGAGCAATCGTTTCACTAATCATACTTTTCCTACCTCTTTTCCTGAACTCATTATAGAGCCTTCTTGTCCAACTTTCAAGCATCTTTTATTGGCAAAACGAGAGTTTTTTTGTTAAAAATCATAGCAAAAAAGAAGCCTGTCTGAGCTCTAGTATAAATACTAGAACTTTGTATATTCCTAATTCAATTTTTTTTAACCCCCAATTTGTAAAATTAAGCTAGACAGAAAAAGCCATCTATGTTAGGCTCAGATAAACTACCACATTTGTCTGAAAGGAACTAACATAAATGACCTATACTCATCTTACCACAAACGAGCTTGTAATGATAGAGGCTTACTATCAAGAAAACATAAAAGTTTCAGATATTGTGACTTCACTTGGCAGATCAAAACAGACAATCTACAATGTCATCAACTATCTGAAAGAGGGGCGCTCTGCTTATGATTACTATAACCGATATAAAATCAATAAGAAACGCTGTAGCAGGAATAAAACCAGTCTTACGCAATCAGAAAAAGATTTTATCCAAACTCATTTAGAACAAAATTGGAGTCTTGATGTCATTAAAGGAACTTATTCATTTTTTTAATCTAGTTAGAAAATGAGATAAAGAAAAGGATAGCCTCTCAGTGATGAGATGTTATCCTTTTTTGACGTTTAAACTATTGCAAATTAACCTTGTTTTTCAAGATATAGTAGGTACCGAGATAGTAGATAGCTGATAAAAAGAGATCGCGCAGAATTTCTGTACCAATCATCATGTTAAAGTTATTTTCAATTCGGAAAAAGAGAGAAACATAACCAATGACGATGGCAATGACGATATAGGCTAGAATCCCCATAGCTGTTCGATACTCGTTAAAGAGTTGTCCGATAGAGATGGAGAGGTAAATGGATAAAATCCATGCGATTGAACCGACAAATAGTGATAGGGCATACAGCCAGCCGTAGCTGAGGTAAGGGGAGATGAAGTTATAGAGGGCAGTGAAGTCTTTTTCTATTGGTGTTAAGAAGATGATGATCAATATACTCAAGATAAAGACAATATAGCTTAAGATGGACCAGACAAGACCGCCTAAAAGTTTTGCGGTGATGATTTGGTGCTCAGAGACAGGCAAGGTCAAGGTCAAGTACCCTTGGCGGTCATAAACACTGCCTTTAAATCTTCGGATGATTAAAAAGATTGTTGCAATCCAAAGAGTGACGCTGAGTCCTCCAAAGACTAGTACTAAAAAGAAGATGAAATAAGCAGCATTGTTAGGATTGTAACTCTGGCTAAGACTGTTAATAAAAGCTCCAATCAAAACTGAAATTGCAAGTACCGCACCGTAGAGTGCCAGATACCATTTATTGACATTTTTAAATTCATAACGAACTAGATTCCAAAACATAATAATCTCCTTTGCTTAGGCTTTAAATTCCTGGCGGAAGAGCTGGTCAATTGATTCACCTGACTCGTAACGAATATCATCAACATTTCCTTGGCGGACGACTTTTCCGTCTTTGAGGAAGATGATCTCATCCAAGATTGGTTCAATATCTGAAATCAAGTGGGTTGAAATCAGTACCGTAGAGGTTGGGGAATAGTTGTTGATGATGGTATTGAGGATATAATCACGGGCAGCTGGATCCACGCCTCCGATTGGTTCGTCCAGAACGTAGAGGCGGGCTTCACGACTCATAACCAGGATGAGTTGGACCTTTTCCTTGTTCCCTTTTGATAGTTTCTTGAGGCGACTGTTTTCATCAATACCGAGATCGGCTAAAAGGTGTTGGGCTCTTTCGAAATTGAAATCCTGATAGAAGGTTTTAAAATAGGTTAGAGCATCCTTAACCTTCATCTCTTCATTGAGGTAGGTTGTGTCTGGCAGGTAGGAGACGATCGCCTTGGTAGCAGGACTTGGATCCTGTCCGTTAATGAGGACACGTCCTTTATTTGGTTGAAGGAGGCCATTGATCAGTTTGATTAGGGTTGTTTTTCCGGATCCGTTTGGTCCAAGGAGCCCGACAATTTTTCCGGCTGAGATCTCTAGTGAGATATTGTCAAGTGCCGCGGTTGCTCCATATGATTTTGTTACATTTTCAAGTGCTAGTAGTGTCATAGTTTTAAACTCCTTTAATATAGTCGCTTAATACATTTGGCAGTTCTTCTTTTTTGTAGCCAAATTGAAGCATGCAAGAGACGAATTGTTGTAGCTGCTCCTCGGAAAGTTGTTTGCGAGACTGAAGGATGAGGTCTAAATCCTCGGTGACAAATCGACCAGTTGTCCGCTTGCTGTATACAAATCCTTCACGTTCGAGGTCAGACAAGGCGCGCTGAATGGTATTAGGATTGACCCCAGCCTCGCTCGCCAAATCTCTCACGGTTGGGAGCTGTTGATTGGGTTCCAGTTCATGGGAAACAATCTGTAGTTTGATTTTTTCCATAATCTGTAAATAAATCGGTTTTGTATTATCAAATGACCAGGACATCATAGTCTCCTTTCTTTGTCTTCGTTGTTCTAATAAAATAATACAATAAAACAAAAAACTTGTCAAGTAAAAATAAGAATTGTTTTGGGAATTGCTCAAAAAATGGTATAATGAAAAGAAAACGACAAGGAGGGAAATGCATGCGTTGTCCAAAATGTGGGGCTACCAAGTCTAGTGTTGTTGATAGTCGACAAGCCGAAGAAGGAAATACCATCCGTCGAAGACGTGAGTGCGACGAGTGTCAGCATCGTTTTACAACCTATGAACGAGTAGAAGAAAGAACGCTGGTCGTCGTCAAAAAAGACGGTACGCGAGAACAGTTTTCGAGAGATAAAATCTTTAATGGGATTATCCGCTCAGCCCAGAAGCGTCCTGTGTCAAGTGATGAAATCAACATGGTGGTCAATCGTATCGAGCAAAAACTCCGTAGTCGCAGTGAGAATGAGATCCAAAGCGAATATATTGGGTCTTTAGTCATGGAAGAATTGGCGGAGCTGGATGAGATTACCTATGTTCGTTTTGCCAGTGTTTACCGTAGCTTTAAGGATGTGAGTGAGTTGGAGAGTCTGCTCCAGCAGATCACCCAGTCCTCAAAAAAGAAAAAGGAAAAATAGATGAAGCCAAATGACCGTTTTTCTTTTCTAAAGAATAATCGGGTGTCGCAAGATACCTCTTCTCTGGTGCAGTGCTACCTCCCGATTATCGGTCAGGAGGCACTGAGCCTCTATCTATATACCATTACCTTTTGGGATGGTGGGCAAAAGGAGCATCTCTTTTCCCACATCCTCAATCACTTAAACTTCGGCATGCCGACCTTGCTCCAATCCTTTAAAGTCTTATCTGCTTTGGATTTGTTGACCCTTTATCAGAAGGGGGAAACTTATGAATTGCAGCTTCATTCTCCCCTTTCCAGTCAAGAATTTCTAAGCCATTCTGTCTATAGCAGATTATTAGAGAAAAAGATTGGGGATACTGCAGTCGCTTCCATGAAGCAGGCTCCAAGTGAGGGAGAAGCACTCTCTGTTTCTTTGAGCCAAGTCTTTCCAACCCTGACTGAAGAAGTGACCCCAAGCGAGTCTAAAAGCAAGTTAAAAAACGATTTTGACTTGGAACATTTCCAGCGTCTGATGGCTCGAGATGGCTTGCGTTTTGAAGACGAGCAGGCGGATGTTTTGGAATTGTTCGCCATTGCAGATGAAAAAAAATGGACCTGGTTTGAAACCTATCAATTAGCTAAGGCGACAGCTGTAGCTCAGGTTATTTCTGTCAAACGCATGCGTGAAAAGATAGCACAAAAACCAGCTACTTCTGACTTTAGCCCCAAAGAAATGACCATTATCAGGGAAGCCAAAAATAAAACTCCCCTGCACTTTTTAGCCGAAATCAAGCAAACGCGTAAGGGGAACATCACCCAAAGTGAAAGAGAACTCCTTCACCAGATGGCGTCTTTAGGCTTGTTGGATGAAGTCATCAATATCGTCTTGCTTCTAACCTTTAACAAGGTTGATTCGGCCAATGTCAATGAGAAATATGCCATGAAGGTCGCCAATGACTATGCTTATCAAAAAATTCGGACAGCAGAAGAAGCTGTGCTTCGGATTCGAGAGCGTCAGCAAAAAGGCCAAGAAGACAAAAAATTGAAAACTAGCTCGACTAAGACAAATGTTCCCAAGTGGAGCAATCCAGAATATAAAAATCAAACCAGCGAGGAAACTCGTCTGGAACTAGAACGTAAAAAACAAGAAATGTTAGCCCGATTAGAAGAAGGAGGAGACTAGATGGAAAGTGTGGGTGACGTTATCAAACGTCAGACAAGTCGTTTTCAGTATCAGGACTTAGTCCAGCAGATTATGAAAGACCCAGATGTGGCGGCTTTTATCCAGAAAGAATCCCTCAGTCCAGAGGAGTTGAATCGTAGCATCTCCAAGTTCAACCAATATATCACAGAACGTGACAAGTTTCTTCGTGGGGATGCGGACTATATAGCGCGTGGCTACAAGCCTATCTTGGTTATGAATCACGGTTATGCGGATGTGTCTTATGAAGAAACACCAGAACTAATCGCGGCAGAAAAAGAGGCTGCAATTAAGAATCGTCTCAAATTGATCAATCTACCAGCCAGTCTCAAGAAAGCGAAGTTGGCTCAGATTGACCTGGATGATCTAGGACGATTACCGATTTTTGAGAGACTCTATGCCTTTGTTGACCTTTACCCTAGTATCCGAAAAGGTCTCTATCTTTACGGAGATTTTGGTGTCGGTAAGAGTTTCATGATGGCGGCCTTAGCTCATGACCTATCTGAAAAACGTGGAGCATCAACGACGATTCTCCACTATCCAAGCTTTGTCATTGATGTGAAAAATGCCATCGGTGAAGGATCAGTGAAGACCTTGGTGGATGAGATCAAATTAGCAGAAGTATTGGTCTTGGATGATATTGGTGCAGAGCAGTCGACACCTTGGGTGCGTGATGAGATTCTTCAAGTCATTCTTCAGTACCGCATGCAGGAAGATTTGCCGACCTTCTTTACTTCCAACTTTAATTTCCAAGATTTGGAAAAACATTTTGCCAAAGGAAAGAATGGAAATGATGAGACTTGGGAAGCTAGACGGGTTATGGAACGAATCCGTTATTTGGCTGAGGAGACAAGACTAGAAGGAGAGAATCGCCGATGACGGAAACCATTAAACTGATGAAAGCTCATACTTCAGTTCGTCGCTTTAAGGAGCAAGAGATTTCTCAAGAGCACTTAAATGAAATCTTGACTGCTGCTCAAATGGCGTCTTCTTGGAAAAATTTCCAATCCTACTCTGTGATTCTTGTACGCAGCCAAGAGAAGAAAGATGCTTTATATGAATTGGTTCCCCAGGAAGCCATTCGCCAGTCGGCTGCCTTTTTGCTTTTTGTTGGTGACTTGAACAGAGCTGAAAAGGGAGTAAACCTTCATACGGACACTTTCCAACCCCAAGGAGTGGAAGGTCTCCTCATCACATCTGTGGATGCTGCGCTTGCTGGGCAAAATACCTTGCTTGCGGCTGAGAGTCTGGGATATGGTGGTGTGATTATCGGTTTGGTCCGTTACAAGTCGGAAGAAGTGGCAGAGCTTTTTAATTTGCCTGACTATACCTACCCCGTTTTTGGGATTGCCATCGGTGTGCCAGATCAACAACATGATGTCAAACCAAGATTACCTTTGAGCCAAGTGGTATTTGAAGAAGAATACCAAGAACAGCCTGTAGCAGCGATTTTGGACTATGACATAGTTCAGGCAGACTATGCTGGTGCGCGTGCGACGACCTCTTGGAGTCAACGTTTGGCAGAGCAGTTTGGTCAAGCCGAACCTAGTTCAACTCGGAAGAATCTAGAACAGAAAAAGTTATTGTAGAAAGTGAGAAAACATGGCCTTACCAACTATTGCCATTGTGGGACGTCCCAATGTTGGGAAATCAACCCTATTTAATCGGATCGCTGGTGAGCGGATCTCAATCGTAGAAGATGTCGAGGGTGTGACACGTGACCGTATCTATGCAACGGGTGAGTGGCTCAATCGTTCCTTTAGTATGATTGATACGGGAGGGATTGACGATGTCGATGCTCCCTTTATGGAACAAATCAAGCACCAGGCAGAAATCGCTATGGAAGAAGCGGATGTCATCGTCTTTGTAGTGTCTGGGAAAGAAGGAATTACAGATGCGGATGAGTACGTAGCCCGTAAACTCTATAAAACCCATAAACCTGTTATCCTTGCCGTTAACAAGGTTGACAACCCTGAAATGCGAAATGATATCTTTGATTTCTATGCGCTAGGATTGGGCGAACCCCTGCCAATTTCGTCTGTCCACGGTATTGGTACGGGTGATGTGCTGGATGCTATTGTGGAAAATCTACCACACGAAGTTGAAGAAGAAAATCCAGACGTGATTAAATTTAGCTTGATTGGCCGTCCTAACGTTGGAAAATCAAGTTTGATTAACGCTATTTTGGGAGAAGACCGCGTGATTGCTAGTCCAGTATCTGGAACAACGCGTGACGCCATTGATACCCACTTTACAGATACGGATGGACAAGAGTTTACCATGATTGATACAGCTGGTATGCGTAAGTCTGGTAAAGTCTATGAAAATACGGAGAAATACTCTGTCATGCGTGCCATGCGTGCCATTGACCGTTCTGACGTGGTCTTGATGGTCCTCAATGCCGAAGAAGGTATCCGTGAGTACGACAAGCGTATCGCAGGTTTTGCCCATGAAGCCGGTAAAGGGATGATTATCGTGGTCAACAAGTGGGATACTCTTGAAAAAGACAACCACACCATGAAGAAATGGGAAGAAGATATCCGTGAGCAGTTCCAATATCTGCCTTATGCACCGATTGTCTTTGTATCCGCTCTTACCAAGCAACGTCTCCATAAACTGCCTGATATGATCAAGCAAATTAGCGAGAGTCAAAACACACGGATTCCATCAGCAGTCTTGAATGATGTCATTATGGATGCCATTGCTATCAACCCAACACCGACAGACAAAGGAAAACGCCTCAAGATTTTCTACGCTACCCAAGTTGCAACCAAGCCACCAACCTTTGTCATCTTTGTCAATGAAGAAGAACTCATGCACTTCTCTTACTTGCGTTTCTTGGAAAATCAAATCCGAAAGGCCTTTGTCTTTGAGGGAACACCGATTCACTTGATCGCGAGAAAACGAAAGTAAACCATGCTTGTTTTTCTACAAAAATAAACTAAAAGAAGACTTCATAGTCTTCTTTTTTCTATACTAAAAGGGGAGAAAAGAACCTGCCAAATTGGAGGAGAATATGTCATCAAATTTCAATCATTTTCCTAGCTTTTGTAATCTATTTGTAATGAAAATGCACTTTCTTTGTAAAAATCAAAATGCTATAATTCCTTAAATCAATTTTCCTTTATCAGGGAGGTTATTATGAAAAAAAGCAGATTATTTAAACATAGTTTGTTGGTTCGCTTGCTTGGGTTGCTGATGGTCTTTCTCTTCTTGTCAGCATTCACAGCACCTGAAAAACCAGAGTACGGGATCTATGACCCGGATCATTATTTAACGGATGAGACTATAAGTCAGATTCGGGAATTGAATAATGTCAATAGTAAAAAATCAGAAAAATTCCAGATGGGTGTTTACGTTGTGAAAAGCCTAGATGGAGAAACAATCGAGACTGTAGCCAATGAAACAGCTAGGGCTTGGAAGATTGGCTACTCGGGAGACAAGCACGGTGTCTTGATTGTAGTAGCAGTCCAAGATAGAAAATCACGGATTGAAACCAGTAATAATGTGGCCAGTAAGATCACTGACTATCAGACTCACAGGTTCTTGACAACAGCACGTCCTTACTTTAAAAATGGTGACTATAACAAGGGTGTTCTCTCAATAGTCAATAATCTCAACTACATGTTCTATAGTGGATCGAGTACGACTGCTTCAAGTTCTAAAAGTAGTTACGACTATACTACCAACTCTAGTCGCTTAAGGGAACTTGAAAGGTATGCTGGTGAGAGTAGTTCTTCGAGACGTCATCGAAAAAGCAGTTCGAGTGACGGAGTTATCGTATTTGGAGTTCTCATTTACTTCATCGTGATGATTATCGGATTTCTATTTGGTGGTCGTGGTTCACGTGGAGATGATTCTGGCGGTGGCTGGTGGGGCGGCGACTCATCAGACTCAGGATCCTCTTGGTCTGACTCAGGTTCTTCTTGGTCTGACTCGGGCTCCGATTCATCTGGAGGCTGGGACGGCGGTGGCTTTGATGGCGGTGGTTCGTCTGATGACTGGTGAGTGATCATATATTGCTCAAACCGATTTCTCCATACAGTAAGGTGACTCCTTTGCAAGAGTTCACTCCTTAATTAAAAATAAAAACAAAGTTTGGGAAATTGATTTAAAATCTGAGTATTTTCTCAGAAAAGTTGATAAAAGAAAGTGTTAAGGTTTTGATATGAAACAAAATAAAGTAATTCTCTCAATAGTAGCGATTTTCTTTGGACTACTAGTTCTGGGAAGTTGTTCCGCAGTGACGACCTATAATGGTCTAGTTGGTGAACAGACTAAAGTGGAGCAGGCTCAGGCCGATGTCTCGACAGCCCTCCAACGTCGTTCGGACTTGATTGGTAACTTGGTGGAGTCCGTTAAAGGACAAATGAATCATGAAACCGAAGTCTTTACCAAGATTGCGGATGCTAGAGCTAAAATCGGTAGTAGCTCAGTAACTTCGGAAGAAAACCAAAAGGCTCAGGGAGAATTGAGCTCTGCTCTTTCCCGCTTGATTTCCTTGACGGAGAATTATCCAGAACTCAAGAGCAATCAAAATGTTGAGCAACTAATGGTGGAACTTTCAGGAAGTGAAAATCGTATCTTTGTAGCACGCAAGGATTATAATAAAGTCGCAGCTGAGTACAATCAAAAGTTGAGAAGTTTTCCAACCGTGCTCTTTGCGAATATGATGAACTTTAAAGAAGCTGAAACCTTCAAAGAAACAGAAGAAGCTAAGACAGTTCCTAAGGTCGATTTCGGAACATCTTCATCAAGTCAATAATGTGAATCAGCCTATGAATAAAGGAATTTCTCTAGCATGACTAGTGATTTCAAACCCGAACCTGGAAAGCTTTTTCCAGGTTTTTTTGGTATAATAAAAGGGAAGATACAGTGACTCAAATGGAGGTTTGCTATGGAAAAAACAAAAGCCTTTCTTGAAGCGCACTACAAGAGATATATCCTTACGATTTGCTTTCTCTGGTTCCTCATATTTTTTCTTCCTTGGAATTGGCAAATAGGAGGAGTTTCAGTATATTATTTCGTTATGAAAAAACTCTTTGTGGTTTTTGGAGTTTTATCCATCCTATACTCGGTGCTGATTAAAAAAATCAGTCTTCTTATCTTTGGCATCATCTTTTGCTTGGCCTTCTGGATTAATCTCTTTTTGTACTTTGGCTTATTGCCAGCATTTTTGGGAAATTAAACATTAAAAATTGATGGACTAGACGAGCTTCTAGTCCTTTTTACTTTCTTGACAAAATAGTTTGAGAATTGAAAATGATTTTGTTGACGGGCGATCTGTATGATATAATAAGTTCCGTAAACAGAAGATTAAGGAATTTAAAAATGGCGAAAAAAGTAAAGGATTATTATGACTTGGCTTATGCTAGGGATTTGAGTCGACGGTTGCAAGAAGCGTCCCCTGCCTTTGATGGACAAAAATTTAGGCTCTTGCTAGAAAAAGACTTGGAAAATTTGGAGTTTAGCCAGCGTCAAGAACTCTTGGCTAAAAGTATCAAAGAATGTCTCCCCCTATCTTATCAGGACTCTCTCAAGGTTTTTGAGGAAATTTTAGGTCCTGAGCTAGAGGGTGGTTTAGGCATGTTTTCGGAAGGTTATTGGCTTTGGCCCATCGGCAAATATGTAGAGCTATACGGAGACAAGGAATTTGAATTGAGCGCGGCTTTTAGTAAGGAACTAACCAAGCGGTTTACGGGAGAATTTTCCATGAGACCCTTACTGGCTAGCTATCCTAAGGCTACAATGGCCTTGCTGATAGAATGGAGTCAGGATGAAAATTTACGCGTTCGTAGACTTGCTAGCGAGTGCATGCGTATCCGTCTACCTTGGGCTAAGAGACAAACCGTGGTGTTGGATTATTTTGAGGATTTCACCACTATTTTGACCAATCTAAAGGATGATAGAGATAAGTCTATTCAAAAAAGTGTAGCCAATAATCTAAATGATTTGTATAAGGAAGATCCTGATAAGTTTGAAAAGATACTTCAAACTTGGCAAAAGGAGGAGCTAAGTCCAAGTTGTGCTTGGATCATCAAGCATGCATCTCGAACAAAAAACAAAAAGGTAGCCACAGAAGATTGATGCAAAAAAAACTGAATTTCAGCTGGCCTTTTCCGTTGTAAATTAAGGATTCTTTCTTGAAAAATAATGGTAAATATGCTAAAATTAAAAGAACATTCTAAAATATTCAGAATAAAAAGTAAGGAAAATCATGGCTAATATTTTAAAAACGATTATTGAAAATGATAAAGGAGAACTTCGTCGTCTGGAAAAGATGGCTGATAAGGTTCTTAACTATGAGAGCCAAATGGCTGCAATGTCAGACGAAGAACTAAAAGCGAAAACTGACGAATTTAAAGAGCGATACAACAAGGGTGAATCCCTTGATTCATTGCTATATGAGGCTTTTGCAGTAGTTCGTGAAGCTGCAAAACGTGTCCTTGGGCTCTTCCCTTATAAGGTTCAGGTCATGGGGGGAATCGTTCTTCACCATGGTGACGTTCCAGAGATGCGTACTGGTGAAGGGAAGACCTTGACAGCGACTATGCCAGTGTACCTCAATGCCCTTGCAGGTAAAGGGGTTCACGTAGTTACAGTCAATGAATACCTAACAGAACGTGACGCGACTGAAATGGGTGAATTGTACTCATGGCTCGGTTTGTCAGTAGGGATCAACTTGGCAGCTAAATCTCCAATGGAGAAAAAAGAGGCATACCTTTGCGATATTACCTACTCAACCAACTCAGAGATTGGTTTCGACTACCTTCGTGACAACATGGTCGTTCGTGCAGAAAACATGGTACAACGTCCACTCAACTATGCCTTGGTCGATGAGGTTGACTCGATTTTGATCGACGAAGCGCGTACACCATTGATCGTTTCAGGTGCCAACGCAGTTGAAACAAGCCAACTCTACCATATGGCGGACCACTTCGTGAAATCCTTGGATCAGGATGACTATATCATTGACGTTCAGTCTAAGACGATCGGTTTGTCAGATTCTGGTATTGACAAGGCTGAAAGCTACTTCAAACTAGAAAATCTCTACGACATTGAAAATGTAGCTCTTACTCACTTTATCGACAATGCTCTCCGTGCTAACTATATCATGATTCTCGATATCGACTATGTGGTTAGTGAAGAGCAGGAAATCTTGATCGTTGACCAATTTACAGGTCGTACCATGGAAGGTCGTCGTTACTCTGATGGTTTGCACCAAGCGATTGAAGCAAAAGAAGGTGTGCCAATCCAAGATGAGACTAAGACTTCAGCTTCTATTACCTACCAAAACCTCTTCCGTATGTATAAGAAATTGGCAGGGATGACAGGTACTGGTAAAACAGAAGAAGAAGAATTCCGCGAAATTTACAACATTCGTGTTATTCCAATCCCAACCAACCGTCCAATCCAACGTATCGACCACTCAGACCTTCTCTATGCAAGTCTTGATGCAAAATTTAATGCTGTAGTTGAAGATGTAAAAGCTCGTTACCAAAAAGGTCAGCCGGTCTTGGTAGGTACAGTTGCCGTTGAAACGAGTGACTTTCTTTCTAAGAAATTGGTAGCAGCAGGTGTTCCTCACGAAGTCTTGAATGCGAAGAACCACTACAGAGAAGCGCAAATCATCATGAACGCTGGTCAACGTGGCGCGGTTACCATCGCAACCAACATGGCCGGTCGTGGTACCGACATTAAACTTGGTGAAGGGGTTCGTGAGCTTGGTGGACTTTGTGTTATCGGTACAGAGCGTCACGAAAGTCGCCGTATTGATAATCAGCTTCGTGGACGTTCAGGGCGTCAAGGAGACCCAGGTGAGTCACAATTCTACTTGTCTCTTGAAGATGATTTGATGAAACGTTTCGGTTCAGAACGTTTGAAAGGTGTCTTTGAACGACTCAACATGTCTGATGAAGCCATCGAATCTCGCATGTTAACGCGTCAAGTTGAAGCAGCTCAAAAACGTGTCGAAGGAAACAACTACGACACTCGTAAACAAGTCCTTCAATACGATGATGTTATGCGTGAACAACGTGAGATTATCTATGCGCAACGCTATGATGTCATTACTGCAGATCGTGACTTGGCACCAGAAATCCATGCTATGATCCGTCGTACCATTGGACGTATCGTGGATGCACATGCTCGTTCGAAAGAAGATGAAAAATTGGAAGCAATCTTGAACTTTGCTAAGTATAACTTACTTCCAGAAGATTCAATTAGCCGTTCAGATCTTGCAGGTCTGTCAGACCAAGCTATCAAAGATGAACTTTTCCAACGTGCCTTGAAAGTCTATGACAGCCAAGTTGCTAAGCTTCGTGACGAAGATGCAGTGAAAGAATTCCAAAAAGTCTTGATTCTACGTGTTGTAGACAACAAGTGGACAGACCATATCGATGCCCTTGACCAGTTGCGAAATGCTGTTGGTCTTCGTGGATATGCCCAAAACAACCCTGTTGTAGAATATCAAGCAGAAGGTTTCCGCATGTTTAACGACATGATTGGATCGATTGAATTCGATGTGACCCGCTTGATGATGAAAGCACAAATCCATGAACAAGAACGTCCGCAAACTGAACACAATATCAGTACAACTGCGACTCGTAATATTGCAGCGCAGCAGGCAAGCCTTCCAGAAGATTTGGACTTGAGCCAAATCGGACGAAACGACCAATGCCCATGTGGATCAGGTAAGAAATTCAAGAACTGTCATGGTAAGAGACAATAATATGAGATAAGATACAGGCGGATACCTGGTAAAAATCATTTTTTGCTTGGTGTCCGTTTGCTTTATAAGGAGATGAATCATGGTATTTAAAGCTAAAAGTCCTAAAATTAACATTGAAGAAGTTCGCGCCTTGTCTAAATTAGAGGGAGCGGCTCTTGCGAGAAAAAATCAACGTGATCAGGAATTGGAAGCCATCATCCGTGGGGAAGACCAGCGTATTCTCTTGGTGATTGGACCATGTTCATCTGATAACGAAGAGGCGGTTCTCGAGTATGCCAAGCGTCTATCTGCTTTGCAAGAAGAGGTCAAAGACCGTATTTTTATGGTCATGCGTGTCTATACAGCTAAACCTCGTACCAATGGAGATGGCTATAAGGGCTTGATTCATCAACCGAATGCGACAGAAGCTCCTAGCTTGATCAATGGAATCAAGGCTGTTCGTCAACTACACTATCGTGTGATTACCGAGACGGGAATAACAACAGCTGATGAGATGCTTTATCCTGAAAATCTTCCGCTGGTGGATGATTTGATTTCTTATATGGCTGTTGGAGCTCGTTCTGTAGAGGATCAACAGCATCGTTTTGTAGCGAGTGGAGCAGACTTTTCAACAGGATTTAAAAATCCAACATCTGGAAATCTCAATGTTATGTTTAATGGGATTTACGCAGCGCAAAATAAACAGAGTTTCCTTTTCCTCGGTAAAGAGGTGGAAACAACGGGGAATCCATTGTCCCACGCCATTCTTCGCGGAGCATTGAACGAATACGGGAAAAATATTCCTAACTACTACTATGACAATTTGATGGATACCATTGATCAGTATGAAAAGATGGGCTTGGAAAATCCCTTTATCATCATCGATACCAATCATGACAATTCAGGCAAGCAGTACATGGATCAAATCCGTATCGTTCGTCAGACCTTGATTAACCGTGACTGGAATGAGAAGATCAAGAAATATGTTCGTGGTTTTATGATTGAGTCCTATCTAGAAGATGGACGTCAAAATGAGCCAGAGGTTTTTGGTAAGTCCATTACAGATCCGTGTCTCGGATGGGACAACACAGAAGCACTTGTTCGCGAAATTTACCAAACGCTAGGAGAGTAAGATGGCATTTATCGAAAAAGGTCAAGAAATTGATATTGAAGCAATCAAGGCTGCGACCCAGTTGTCACCTGAAGCCTTGCGAAAGAAAGAAGCCCGCGATAGAGAGTTGGCAGCCATCATCTCGGGTGAGGACGACCGAATCCTTTTGGTGATGGGACCTTGCTCTTCAGACAATGAAGAAGCCGTGCTTGAATATGCTCGTCGCTTAGCAGACTTGCAGAAAAAAGTTGCGGATAAAATCTTTATCGTGATGCGTGTCTATACGGCTAAACCTCGTACCAATGGAGATGGCTAT